>JAGONS010000024.1:0-6719 GCA_017992915.1 Bacteroidales bacterium
TTATCATGTTTTATGAGCGCTTTTACCACCTGCATTGTGCTCGACGGGTCAACGTTGTTGTCCAAATCACTCATAATTAGCAGTAATTTGCCTTCCAGAAGGTGGGCATTCTCCATATTGGAAGAGGCAGCGTAATGTTCGCCGATAGGGTATCCCATCCACTGCTCATTCCACCATATTTTATCCATTCTATTGTCATGACATGCACAAGCGGAAACACCCACTTTGTAAAATTCGGGATGAAACAGAAGTGCTCCCATGGTGCTTTGGCCTCCTGCCGACATACCGTAAATGCCCATATTGTCAATATTCATTTCGGGATATTTGGCGGCAGCAGCCTTGATCCAGGCAATTCGGTCGGGGAAACCGGCATCTTTCAAATTTTGGAAGCATACATCATGGAAGGCTTTTGAGCGGTTGGCAGTTCCCATTCCATCTATCATGACAAGGATAAATCCGAGCTCGGCAAGAGCAGATGTATACCGTTGCTCAATAGCGAACTGCTTTGGCACGTGTGAGTTGTGCGGCCCCGCGTAGATATATTCGATCACCGGATATCGTTTTGACGGATCAAAATTGGAAGGACGAACAATCATACCCCAGATGTCGGTCTTTCCATCACGCCCTTTTGCGCAGAAAACTTCGGGAAGATCCCATCCCACTGCCTTAACGGCAGAAATGTCCGGCTGTAAATCGGGTTTATAGATAACCTTACCGCCCTGCTCTACGGAACGCACAACCAGAGTAGGCACCAGATCTACCCTTGAATAAGAATCAAACATATAGGCATAATCGTGTGAAAAAGTAACGCTATGATGCGCATTCTCCGGTGTAAGAGCCACTATTTTGCCGTTATCTATGTTGAGCAAATAATATTTTTCCAGATAAGGATCCTCATTTTTATCTATTCCGCACCCTATAAATAAAACTTGCCTCTTATTTTCATCCACCTTTACAACATCTTTAACAATCCATTCACCTTTCGTCAACTGCTTTTTAACTTTCCCAGTAAGCACATCGTACAGGTATAGATGACGCCACCCGTCCCTTTCCGAAATCCAAAGCATTTCGTCGGAATTATTGAACCAATATTGATAAAGAGAATAGTAATAGATGAAGGTATCGCACTCTTCATTTACAACAGGACGCAGTTCTCCCAAGAGATTCCCCGCATAAATTACATATTGCTGATGTCCGCGTCTGTTAAAATCGAAAGTGAAGAAATCGCTGTTTTTATTCCAACGGACATTGTCCAAATAGTATTGTTGTTCGACATTTGGAATATCGAAATGGACTATTTCGCCGGTTTCCACCATAAAAAGCGTAGGACGCCTTACGGGTAGAGCGTCACCGGGCTTCGGATATTCATACTCTTCCGTGAGAGGTTGCAATTGGGTGGTGGGCGATGAAGCTATTAGCAGCAACTTCCTGTATTCTACGGGACTGTATTTGCTGCACACGATTTTGCGCGAATCCGGCGACCAATAGATGTATGAAGAGTAGTATTCGTAAGGTGAGCCATCGTTGCTCAACTGCTTTCTTTCGCCTGTTTCAATATCCTTCACCCAGAGGTTTCCTTCGGAAATATAGGCCTCTTTCTTGCCGTCCGGAGAGGGCACGGTTGCTTTTTTGTCCTCTTTATCTATAAGCCCCCAGTAATATACCGTATAATCATTTTGCTTCTGAGATTTGGCTATTTTATAATCAGCCAATGTCATGAAATGGTCCACATCATTAATGGTGAAAAAGAGCGAATCTTTTTCAGGCCGCACCCGGCGAATAGGAAGATTGTTTGGGTCAACTTCCCGATTGAGGAACTTCGAAAGCTCTGCAGAGATGCGTTCCTTATCGAATGCCTTTTCCTGAGTTGCCGTTACCGGATCAATGATGAAATACTCACGTCCATCGGGAGTTTGTGTTTCATAGTAAAACAGACTTGTCCTATAGCCTGCCCTAACATTTTGGGCACCGTAGTAGTATTTTGAAGTAAATAATTCGGTATAGTTGTCAGCCCTTTGGTACAGGCCTTCAATCCCTTGGGCAGATAGCATCAAGGGAAAAAGCAAGAGTGCTATTAAAAAATAGTTTTTATGGTTCATAGTTGATAAAGTTTTAGTTTAAATAGCGTATAGCAGTAGATTTGGGGGAATGGTTCGCCGTTACAGATGGGCTATTAACCATTAACCGCCAATGACTGCATCAAAGCCATTATCAATAAAAGTATTTAAAATTTCCAATTGTCTCTCTTTGCTCGGTTCGTATAATCCTTTATCATCATAAACTCTTCCGAGTTTCTCATATTTTCCTGTTGCAATGTTATGATAAGGCAGAAGTCCTACCCTATCCGGCGCCCGTTTCAGTGATTTGATAAAACCAATGGTAGCGCTGATGTTTTCATCCGTGGTGTTGACACCCTCTATCAAGGGAATCCGGACGTGGTAAGCTTTGCCGCTTGCTGCAATAAATTGAAGGTTCTCGAGAATGATCTCATTGTCCACACCAACCCATTTTCTATGTATATCCGTGTCTAAATGTTTCAAATCATATAAAAACAGGTCTGTATGCGGTAAAATCTCTTCAATTACCGACTTTTTAGCATAACCCGAAGTATCCACAGCTCTGTGAATCCCCTCCGCACCACATTTTACCAGCAATTTTTTCAATTCTTTTGGATAGGCCAATGGCTCACCACCCGAAAAAGTCACCCCTCCGGCGGAAGAATCCATAATGGGGATTTCTTTGAGAATAGCTGCCATAACTTCCTCTTCCGAATAATTCCGCCCACTCATTTCCATAGAATTCGTAGGACAAACTTCGGCACATTTGCCACAAAGAGTGCACTTTGTAAAATCGGTTTGGATACCCTCAGCAGTTAATGCCAGAGCCTTTGCGGGACATATTTCCACGCAGGAAGAGCAGCCGATACACTTGTTTTTGTTGTAAAGTTTCTCGGTTTTAAAAGATTGGCTTTCGGGGTTGTGGCACCAAGTACACGACAACGGGCATCCTTTGAAAAAAACGGTTACACGTATACCGGGTCCGTCGTTAATGGAGTAACGCTTTATGTCGAACAAAAAAGCCATTTTTTTTAAGTTATGAGTAGGAAGTATGTAGTGTGTAGTGGTTTGAGATAGTTTCGAGTATCGGGGTAAGATAAGAATAGTAATGCTATGATAAACAGCGACTTCTTAATTTACTTGACACTATATGGATTTATTTAAAACGATTCGTTTTCGGTGCGCTCGATAACTTCCTGTTGCAGGTTATCATTCATATCGTTGAAATAATCGCTATAACCCGCCATTCTGACCAATAAATCTCTGTGCTGCTCGGGATTTTCCCTTGCTGCAAGCAAAGTTGCCGTATCTACTATGTTAAACTGCACATGGTGTCCTCCTTGCGAAAAATAGGTGCGGATGAGTTTACCAAGTTTTGCCACATCCTCGTCACGTTTGAGCAGACTGGGAAGAAAACGTAAATTAAGCAATGTTCCTCCCGATTTTACCTGGTCCAGTTTTCCAAGTGAACGTATTACTGCCGTCGGACCGTGTGTATCGCAACCGTGCGAAGGTGAAGTGCCGTCTGAAATGGCCTTCCCCGCCAAACGTCCGTTCGGAGTTGCCCCCATTATGTTTCCAAAATAGTTATGACAGGTTGTTGAGAGCATATTCAAATGATATTTGCCACCCTTTTTCCCGTTAGGGCGACCATCTATCAACTTGAAGAGATCCTCATAAACCCTCACTGCAATATCATCGGCGTAATCGTCGTCATTGCCGAAGAAAGGTGTGTTGTTCAGGATGCGTTGACGCAATACCTCTTCACCTTCAAAGTTTTTGGAAACAGCGTGAAGCAAGGTATCCATTGTGATGGATTTATCCTCGAAGACATGCTTTTTCAATACCGATAAAGAGTCGGTTATAGTGCCTAATCCGGTACATTGGATATATGTTGTGTTGTATCTAGGTCCCGCGTTGTAATAATCTCGTCCCTTTTTGATACAATCATCTATAATTACAGACAAAAATGTTGCCGGAGCATATTTGGCAAACATGCGATCGATGTAGTTGTTTATACGGATTTTCAGGTCTATGATGTATTTCAACTGTGCATAAAAGGCGTCGTAAAGCTCTTCAAACGATTTGAAATTGCGCGGATCTCCCGTTTCAATCCCCACCTTTTTGCCCGTTACGGGGTTGATCCCGTTGTTAAGTGTAACTTCAAGAATTTTCGGCACATTCAGGTAACCTGTAAGCAGGAAGGCCTCTTTTCCGAAAGCTCCCACCTCTATACATCCGCTGCAACCTCCCTCACGAGCATCTCGAATCGATTTCCCCGAGCGCAACATCTGCTGGACATAGATATCGGGGTTGAAGACCGAAGGATAACCGTGTCCCTGGCGAATAACCTTAATCGCAGCGTGCAAAAATTTATCCGGTGTACAGGATGCAATATGCACCGAATTACCGGGCTGAAGAATGTGCAACTCCTCGATAATTTCAAGCATAAGATATGAAACCTCATTCACCCCATCAGACCCATCGGGCTTAACACCACCTATATTGATGTTTGTAAAATCGTTGTAGGTGCCGCTTTCACTTGCGGTAATACCAACTTTTGGAGGCGCAGGCTGATTATTTACCTTTATCCAGAAACATGAGAGAAGCTCCTTTGCATCCTCACGAGTTAACTTCCCGTTTGCCAAATCATTTTGGTAAAAAGGCGCAAGATGCTGATCGAAATGGCCGGGATTAAAGGCATCCCAACCGTTCAGCTCGATAATAACTCCCAAATGCATGAACCAGTACATCTGAATTGCCTCCCGGAAATTGCGCGGTTTCTTTGCCGGTACCCAACGACAAACTTCCGCTATCTGCAACAACTCTTTTTTCCGCTTCGGATCCTTCTCCGCTTTCGCCATCTCTTCGGCTTTTTCCGCATATCGCTCAGCTAACCTGATGATAGCGTCGCAAGAGACCGCCATAGCCTTCAACTGCTCTTCCTTATCGGTGGCCTCAGGGTCAGTGAAGTAATCCAGCTTGGCAATCTCCTCATTGATCTCCCTTTTGAAATCGAGCATTCCCTTTTTATAGATTTTCCCATCCAGACAGGTGTGTCCGGGGGCACGTTGTTCCATGAATTCCGTAAAGAGTCCTGCTTCGTAGGCGGCTCTCCACTCCTCGGGCACGAAATTGAAGATACGTTCGCGTTGGGTGCGGCCTTGCCAATAGGGAATCACTTCGGTCCGATAGGTTTCTATATCCTCCCGACTGATGGTGTAGCGCTGTTGCTCACGTGTGTTGAGCACGTTCAGATCTTCGACCGTATGGCAGGTGAGTTCGGGGAATGTGGAGACAGCTTTCGGCTTTTCACCTCGCTCTCCCACTATCAACTCATCTTTACCGATGTAAATGGCTTTTTTCTCGCAAATTTCCAGAAAGTTCGGGGCACGCATCATCGGAATGGAGAATTTTCCATTGTTTTCCTTGTAAAAGCGGGTGGTTATCAGAGCTCGCTCAATGGATAAAGTTGCAGGAGTTGTAATACTCTCTTCCCTCAAATCCTGTATGCGGCGGTTCATGCCCGGTCTTGCATGATTTTCTCTGTAGAAATTGCCTTCCCGATTCGATTTTCGCTCAGGAATACTGTTTTTTGACTTTATTTTTTCGAACATTTCTTAGCTATTTGAGATGAAATGTAAAGATAGTGATTGTTTTTAGATTTGTGTGATTCGGATGCCTTTCTCTGCTCTGTCCGACAAGTAAACCGGACGTGACGAAATCCCAAGCTCCAAAATCAGATTAATCGACAAAACAAAGGCTCAGATATGAATAAATGAAAAGATTTTTCTTTCCATTACAAAAAAATATTTTGCTATATTTTAAAATAATTCTAATTTTGCACAAGATGGATAAATGTTATTTATTATGAGCATCAAAGAAATCAAATTGTCGGAACAATACGTTGCACCCGACATCGAAGTTATCGAAATAGAACTGACCCAAAACATCCTCCAACAAAGTGGAGAGTTTAATTTACCTGACTACACGGATGGAGGACCCGCTTGGTAGGAACGGTGAGTTCTGAGTCCTTAATTTTGTGTTTATAGTTCCGCAAGATGAGAACAATGAACTACTCGTAATCGGTAATTAGCCAACAGCCAATTAAAAAGAAAAGTCATGAAATTTAAACTATTTATATTATTTGCACTAATCACCCTGTTGGGTGTAAGTTGTGAGCGCAATATCAATCCTGAACCTGATGTGAATGAGGTAAGAATGGTTACCATCAGTGCAACAACACAATCTGAAACCAAAGTATCATATACTGACGACCCTATCTCGGTTGCATGGGAGTCCACCGACAAAATAATGCTGGTCGGGTATGACGCCACTAATGCTTATGTGGGAAAATCCGTATTTACCAAAAGTGGAACCACCGGCAATAAATTTTCCGGATTAACGATAGCCGGTGCCGCAAAATATAAAGCCTTTTATCCCGCGGATGCCGTCCAGCTGGACTCGCTCGGCAATGTCATACATGATGTGAACGGAGTCGTACCGCTTCCCGGCTTTGAATTTTGGGAACAAACGCAGAACGGAGATAATAATACGTCACATATCAACGAACACCTCTTTATGAGCGATGAGACGGGCAGACTCATAACCGATACCTTTCAAATGGCCGCTAAGAGCAGTATTATAAAGTTTGTCCTCTCC
>JAGONS010000024.1:6819-12517 GCA_017992915.1 Bacteroidales bacterium
GCTGCAACAACTTAGTCTCCATTCCGGCCGGACTTTTCCACAACAACACGCTTATAAATAATTTTTATCGATGCTGTTCGCACTGTACAAAATTGTATATAAAGCCCGGACTTTTCCCTCCTGCAGGCTCCACCTTCTTTGCAAATAGAGGAAACATGAATTGGAGTGAGTGTTTTAACAAGGTAGGGGAGCAACTTACAAATGCAGGTGAAGCTCCTCCGCTGTGGACTTATGGCCGAGGAGGTAATACCTGGACATATACAGATTGTTTTAAAGGAGCCCTCAGATTGACCAACTACGCAACTATTCCTAACGATTGGAAGTAGCTTTAACAATGCCCCAAGATAGATTTAAAAATCCCTCTCTCCATTGGTTAGAGGGATTTTTTGTGGGTTTCGGATTGTGGGTAATTAGTTCAGGACTCCAACAATGACTGTTCGCGCAGTTTGGCGATAAATGCGTCTGTGTCTTTTTCGGCTGTAGTTTGATGTATGGAATACTTGTTCATCAGCAACCGTATCAATTCCTCTCTGTTAAACACTCCTTTCCGCATCTGCTCCAACAGGAATGTCGCAGAATCGTTTAGTCGTATCATTCTCATCATATTGAGGTTCTCTCCGCTTCGCGGAATGATCACATAGTGGTCACCGACTTTTCTTACTACGCATCCCTCCTTCAATTTCAGAATCGTACTCATTTACCTTATATTTTTTAGTTTTTACCGAAAAACGTCTCCACACCGCCAAAACCATTCTTCGTATCAGGTAAGGCTGCCGGCATAACAGTTGAAAGAGTTTCCACACGAAACTTCCCTTAATCACCCTCTGCCCGCCCCTTATTACCTCCACTGCCTCCGCAATGATATCATCCTTTTGGCAGGTTTCAACGCAGCGCAGGTTGCCATCACCCTGAAGGGTAACTGTGTGGGTATCATATTTTTTTACCCTGTGCAGCAAGTGGTTGCCGTTTGCCAATTTTACAAGCAGCAAATTTCCTTTTGCTATCGAGCGGTCGTCGATTTTCCGCAACACTATTTTATCGATCCCGCCCCTTATCATGGGAAACATGCTGTTTCCTTTTCCCACTATCTCTACCCGGTGACCTGATGCTACCATCTCGGCCACCTTGTGAAACATGGCGCTGTTGCTGACCGTTGCCCGTGTTACAGTACTCATAAGATATCGATATTTTTGTTAAGAAGCGACCCGGAGAGGGCTACTGCCTCACGGTCAGGCCTGTTGCGGAGCCTGTAAAAAGGCACCCTTTCAGCGATATCCAACACCGTGGATATGACATTCTGCCTGTGTCCTTCATCGGACTGCAACAGGGCGGCTGACCGGAATAACTGTGCATAGGCCTCTACGCCCAATGGACCTATGAGAATGTTTTCGCCATGCTGCTCCAACTGCACGAGAGCCACCGTTTTTGCAGAGACATTGCGATAGCAGGGTGTGCTGCCGCTCCACGGTGCCCCGAAAACGAGTACTTCATCGTTATCCATGATGCGCACGATAGGCTCATCGTCGTTCAATAGGGAGCATCCCGGCACATGCTTTAGCCACAGTCTGCTGTGAGTACTCTTACCCGTACCGCTTTCGCCAAGAAATATCAAAGCTTTGCCCCCGTGCTCGATTACCGAGGCGTGGAACTTCAGCGTCCTGTAGGGAGCCGACGCCAATAAAAATGCGATACGAAGAAGGGAAACTGCGAAAAATTGCTCTCGCGGGTCTGTTAACGATAGGTTGCTCTTGTAGTTCCTTTTATCCGCCGAGGCGAGCATCATATATTCCACACCACCTCGCTCCATTGCAACCAATATTTTGCCTTCGCGGTGATAAATGTTGAACATTATTCCATCTAAGCAAACCTCCTCGCTTGGCTTGCAGGCTGGCTTCTCCAGTCTTTCATTTCCCTCGAAAAGCAGCAGAGGCGGCAATAAGTTAGGTGATATAGTTCTACCGGATGGTGGTACAACCATAAACGGCGTAAAATTGGGCAACAGTTGAACCGTATCCTCCAGTGAGGGGGTCTCTACGACCAAAAGGTGTCCCGCAATAGTATAGTATAACCGCTTCATCAATTCTTAAAATTCTTTTTTAAGTCGGTAGATTATCCTTGTAAAAGGAAGTATGGCACAATGTTGCGGCGAAATGGAACCAAACTTTATTGATCGCTTCAGCGTGCCGACGTACGAGAACCACATACCCGCCATCTTCTCTTTGGGACGTTTTTTACCCGGCTTGTGAAAACCGAAGTTCCCATTCTCAATGATGTCATGCATTACCTTGTCTGCATGACGATTGTTGGAAATCATCGAAAAGGGGAATATGAATTCCGGTGCCCCCAAGTGATCTACGGCGATACGAGCGAAGAGTTGCATAGGGTAAAGTAGGGCAAATCGCTTGGCGAGACTCTTAAACTCGTCGCCATCTATCTCTTTCCGGTGCTTATGCAAAAACAGAACCCAGTCGCACACCTGTCGCAGTCCCACACCGAAGTTAACGAAATGTATAAACAGGTGTTGGAACAGGAAAAAAGCGTTGAACGTCACCGGCAATACCGGAATCGATAATTCTTTGTCAAGCTCCACGGCAGCAAATTCCCCTTTTGTCAAAACTGCCTCCTCAAGAGGTTTAAACATCCGGTTGTACCGCCAATTGCTGAAGTAGGTGGAATTACTGTGGTTTTCCACACTTATGCCGTTTCGCTTGTACTGGTTGTGTACAGCCCCGCCCGGTTTGATCTCAACGCCCTTTTGTGTTAGCCACTCATTTGCCCGCTCGTAATCTCCTTTCACATAGAGTAGCAGATCGATGTCGCCAGGATTCCTCAATAATGGCTCGGGATAGTTTACACCGTTGGCCAACCCTTTCAGTAAAAGAAAAGGAAAACCCTCTCGCAAGTACTCCTCCTGCAGCTCTTTAAGCAATCTGATCATTTTGAGGTTCGTCTGCTTTGTCTGCTCCATCACAGCAATAAACCGCACAGTAATATCATTAGGAGGAAGAGACTCTGCCGGAAGTGACAGCACTCTATCGGCGACAAGCGCGCTGACGCTCTGCTGATACGCCATAGCCGCTATCTCATTCCAAACCGACTTGTCAATCCCCTCGAAATCACTCGCTTTGAGCGGGCGACCCCAAATAGCTGAACTCAGCAGGTGCAGGAAGTAGGATTTTGCAGTCTGCTCCATGGTCGACGTCGTCATGTTGCTTTTGTACAAATTATCACAAATATAACTCCTTTTAGCGAATCATAAAAAAGTCCGCTTACATCATTTTTATTACCTTTGTAGCAGAATAGGAATTATTTCCAATATTTATGAAAGCAACGCTCTCTTTTACAAACTCCATTACTAAGGGGTTTCGGCTCCGGATAGCGCTTATTGTCCTTCTGGGACTATTAGGGGTCTTCTTTTCGCTCGCTTTCGTCTGGTGCTCGAAACTTGTTATCGATATTGCCACCAAGGCACGAGAGGGTGAGTTGACGTATTACGCCCTGTTGCTTATCCTGCTGATGGCCTTTAGCATACTCTTTCGCGTCATTGATGTTCGACTGCGGAGAATGACGGAGGTAAAACTTGGCAATGCTATCCGATACAATCTCTTTTCACAGTTACTTTACACCCGCTGGCAGGAGCTGTCGTTGCTACATAGCGGCGATATGCTCACACGGTTTATCAAGGATAGTGATGAAATGGTTAATGTGTTGGTTACTGCGGTACCCCTCTGCATTGTTGCCGCAGCGCAATTTGCAGGTGCCCTCGTAGTGCTCTACATATTAGACCCCATGCTGGCAATTATATTGGGTGTCGCTTTACCGATTATCGCCCTATTAGGTAAAACCTACTCCCGTCTGATGCACAAGTACACCCGCGAAGTAAAGGAGGGTGAAAGCCAAATAACTTCCATGGTGGAGGAGAACCTGCAAAACCAACCGGTCATACGCACCTTTGAACGGCAAGAGAGCGAGCTGGGACGACTACAGGATTTGCAATCGAGGTTGCACGGCAGCGTGGGTAAGCGTACCGGAGTTTCGGTGATTGCCAACCTGATAATGGGTATAGCGTTTAGCGGAGGCTACCTCACCGCCTTCCTTTGGGGCGCTTACGGATTGGCGAAGGGCATTGTTACCTTTGGCATCATGACAGCCTACTTACAACTTGTGGGAAGGCTCCAGCGCCCCTTATACGACCTGATGAGACTGCTTCCTTCCCTTGTTACCGCGAAAGCATCGATAGAGCGACTGATTTACCTTACCGGTTTCGCAAAGGAAGAGAGTGGGGATTCCATTTACTTGCAAGGTAATGTTTTGCTTCTCGTAGATCAATTGACCTTTAGCTACAAGGGAAGTGCGAAACCCGTGTTACGTGATTTTTCCATGACGGCAAAACGCGGCACTATGGTGGCCCTTACAGGAAAGACGGGCGCGGGCAAAACTACCTTTTTGCGGCTCCTTCTTGGACTGGTAAAACCCGACAGCGGCACTATCCGCATCGCCGATGAGAAGTACTCTCTGGATGTTTCGGAAAAAACACGGGCAAATTTCGTCTATGTACCACAGGGCGGTTCTCTTTTCAGCGGCACGATACGCGAAAATCTGCTATTGGGAGACCCAAATGCAGACGATGACATATTGAGTCAGGTACTCACAATCGCTGCAGCCGACTTTGTTTTCACTCTTCCGGAGGGACTGGATACGGTCCTGGGGCAAGACGGGGGCGGACTCTCGGAGGGACAGGCACAACGCATCGCCATTGCCCGTGCGCTGCTGCGAAAAGGGAAAGTGCTGCTTTTCGATGAGGCAACTTCGGCTCTTGACACAGAGACCGAAAAACGATTCCTGAACAACTTGAAAGCTTCACTTCACGACAGGATAGCTATTTTTATCACCCATAGCGAGGAAGTAGCCTGCTTCTGCGACTACCGATACCATTTGGGTTCTGAATTTTGAGTTAGGAAATAATCAGCTATAACTGACTCTAACTGGTCTATTTCGTTTTTTAACAAAATAGACCAGTTGAATTCTTTTTTCATCCAAAAAGGTACTTTAACTTTACACCTGTTAATATCTTTCGCTGCAACAAGAACGGAATCAAATTCAGCGTAACCATATGTCACAAGTAGACGATAATTTTAAACTATACCAATTATGGAACAAGAGACTAAGAACTATTTGGCGACACGAGTCTACGTTGCGCCCGACATCGAAGTTATCGAAGTTGACCTGACCCAAAACATCTTATCCGGCAGTCTGCCCGATATGCCGGGAGAAGATTGGTAATTTATTACGCTTAAAGCCTACAATTATGAAGACTAAATTATCAATTATTGCTGCACTCTTTGCCCTTATTTTGACAGGCTGCGCAAAGGAAAATAGAGATCCTAAAATGGTTACGGTTACGGTTTCCATGACCTCTCCTGAAGATGATGCTGCTACTCGTGTATCTCTCACACCCGATTCGGGAACGCCTCAAGGCTTAATCCTCAAATGGGAGACAACGGACAAGCTGATGCTTTGCTTTGAATATAACGCCAATTATTATCACGTAGATGCAAATATAGACCCGGGCAGCATAAGTGCCAATGGTAAAACTGCCGATTTTAATTTTACCATTCCTACCCAAATCCCTTCCGGTGCTAACTTCAATTTATACGTCGTTTATCAAAAAACAAATGGTAATAGTACGGATGGCGGT
>JAGONS010000024.1:12617-16596 GCA_017992915.1 Bacteroidales bacterium
GTAACTTTTTTTTTATAATTTTTTAATAAAAGTTATTAATCATATTAAAAATAAAAATATACCTTTGCGCTCCGGTAGAACAAATTATATGATTATGAATACAACGGAATTCAGATCGTCGGAACAATATGCCGCACCCGACATTGTAGTTGTCGAAATTGAACTTAACCAAAACATCCTCCAGGCAAGTGCAGAGCTTCCAGACATTGGAGACGGAGGAGACGCTTGGTAGGAATAATTAGTACTTAGCAGGATAAATAATAAATTAACCAAATACAGGGCTAACGGCCAACGGTCGACGGCTTAAATAAAAATAGGCATGAAACTCAAACTATTTATTTTAATACTGCCCATCCTATTTGCGGCAAGTTGTAATCGCGAAGTTCTTCCCGAACCTGAGGAGAAAGGGGGAGAAATTGTTACCATAAATGCAACGATCCCAACTGAAACCCGCGTAGCATACGATGACGGTACGCTCAAACTCTCTTGGGAGGCCAACGATCAGCTCTTGCTTGCCGGATTTGACGGCACAACTTATAAAGGAAGCTCTACATTTACCTATACCGGAACCGGCAATAGTTTTTCCGGAACAACAGTACCTGGTGCCACTACCTACAAAGCCTACTATCCCTCAACCTTAACGATAGATGCAGACGGCAATGTGCAACTTCCAGGTAACTTCTGGCAACAGACACAGAGTGGGGACAATTCTACTGCGCATCTCAACAGCAAGCTGTTCTTGAGCGACGAAGCGGCTAACCCACTGACCGAGAGATTTGCATTAGTGATGAAGAACAGTATAATCAAATATGTACTCAGCAATATACCGGAAGGGGTTGGAGCGCTCAGCAAACTGGTTTGGACCGTAGAGACCGATGCGGGAGGACTTACCCGATGGGGTACGCTTAACATGAGCGGCGTAACTTTCTCATCTTCCGTGAACAGTCTGACCGCTTTCTTCGCTTTTGACCCCAACGTAATGAAGATCGTCGCCGGCGGAAAAGTGAAAATAACGCTGATCGGTGACCAATCGTACCAGTGGAGCACCACTGTTACAAACAAAAAGGATTATTCTGCAGGAAACCGCTACAATGCTACCGTAAGTGGCATTTGGGTATTAGCCTCTACATCTTTACGCTATACCATTACAACAACTGCATCCGGCACGACATACAGCATCAAGCAAAAAGAAGCCCTCCCCAGTCCTGCCAATCTGACGATCAACTGGGGGGATGGGAATGAAACAACCATAGCTAAAAACGCTTCTCTTACAAACATAATCGATTCGCATGTCTATGCAACTCCAGGCAATTATACCATCACCATTACCTCCGACCAGGCAGACCCGACTCAAAAACAGATCCCGCAGATCATATTCAATGGCTCCTCTAATGCAGACAACGGCGACAAGTTTCTGACTGCTATACTCGATCCATTTCCATTTATGGGTACTAGTGCGGGAGCAACTAATTTCTCCTATTACTTTAATGGCTGCACAGGACTATCCTCCATTCCGGAGGGACTGTTCAGCAATAATGAGCAAATAACAAATTTCAGTTACAGCTTCCAAGGATGCACAGGATTAACCTATATTCCGAAAGACTTGTTCAAGTGCCAGAAGAATGTATCCACATTTCAAAGCTGCTTCTGGGGCTGCACCGGATTGACTAACATCCCACCAGGACTGTTCAGCCATAACACGATGGTAAAATCTTTCACTGCTTGCTTCAGAGTTTGCACCGGATTGACCTCCATCCCCAATGGACTGTTCAGCAATAATCCAATTGTGCTACAATTCAACGAATGTTTCATGGGCTGTACCGGATTAACCGGCAACATTCCGGCAGGAATGTTCAGCAACAATACTGAAGTGACAACTTTTGCAAGCTGTTTCTCCGGCTGTACGGGATTAACCGGTAGCATTCCGGCCGGGATGTTCAGCAACAATACGAAAGTGGTAAATTTTTCAAGCTGTTTCAACAATTGCTCAGGACTAACCGGCACAACCCCGACAGACCTATTCAGGTACAATACGGTGGCGACAAACTTCTATTATTGTTTCAGAAACTGTACAAGGTTGCAATTAACGCAGGATATTTTCCCGTCACCGGCTACAAACATTGACTTTTTTGTAGGTAGAGAAGGGATTAATTTTGGAAAGTTTGGTGAAAATGTAGGATCTTTTGCCGGGACACCCGCCGGCACTGCACCCGCACTATGGGAATTTAATACAGGTGGAGCAACATGGACTTTCGCCGACTGTTTTAAAAACGCCAATGTAACCAACTATGGTCTTATTCCCAACAATTGGAAGGGACTTTAACTCAATCTTATGATAATATGACGCGAGTGGAGGGATTTAGTCGTTTCACTCCTACATCCCATTCCACTCGCCGTGGGGCCCTGGCAAGCGAAAGGATTGAAGAGATTTTTCCAAGGCTTATCATTTCGAGAATATCCTCGAAATGATGAATCACATGTTTATTACTATTTACACATGCTTCTTTTGCCCTATCCTCCTGGCATGGGATTCAAGTCATTGTATAATAGCAATTTACAATCATTACCCATATGCTGAAATATAATGACAAAACTTTGGAAGTATCATTATTGAGTTGTAATTTTGAGCATATAAATCAAAGAACTGCACCATAGGTTGATTCTATAAATCATAAAACACAAAGAGTATGAATGAAAATATACAGGAAAAAGAAACTCATGATTTATCACCCATTGTACATGCTATAGGTTCTGACCTCGAACAAACACAAGTACGCATGATTACCTCGGCTAATGCCAACATGCTATTCCATTATTGGAAAGTGGGGCATTTCATACTCTACCTACAAAAGAAAGAGGGCTGGGGAAGTAAGGTCATTGACAATCTTTCAAAGGAAATCCGCTCTCAGTATCCCGACAAGAAGGGTTATTCTCGCAGGAACATATTCTATATGTGCCAGTTTGCAAGTGATTATCCACTGGTAGTTTTGAAAGAAATGGGTAAAATGGATAACATACTTATTAGTCCTTCTGTTGAGAATGTATTACAACGAACAAATCAACTAAACCAAATTGTGCAAGAACCTCTTGCACTAATTCAAGATGATGATAATCAACATCATACAATCGTGCAACAACCTATTGCACAATTAAACGAAGTGTCAGAAACACTCTCTTCCATTTACCACGTAGATATTACTAAAATTGAGGAACTCTTCAAGTTCTCTGCCGTTGTTCGCACTAACTGGGCAAGTCATGTAATACTACTCAATAGCAAACTTCCATTAGGGGAACGCTATTGGTACATCACTCAAGCTGTAGCAAACGGATGGAGCAGTACTGTCTTGCAAATGCAAATAAAAACTAATCTTTTCGCTCGGCAAATAAAGGCAAATAAAGTAAGCAACTTTTCTGCACGCCTGCCAAAACCACAAAGCGACCTTGCCAACTACCTAATGAAAGACCCTTACATATTTGATGTGATGGGGCGAACAGAGATAATGGCAGAGAAGGACATTGAACGGCAGCTTGTATCGCATATCACAAAGTATCTGCTTGAAATGGGTAGCGGTTTTGCATTCGTGGCACAACAGAAGCATTTTGAAGTGGGCGACTCAGATTTCTATGCCGACCTGATTCTCTATAACATCAAACTACATGCCTATGTTGTCATTGAGCTCAAATCCACACCATTCAAGCCCGAATACATGGGGCAACTTAACTTCTATATCAATGTTGTAGATGATTTTTTACGTGGTGAACACGATAACAAAACTATTGGTTTACTTCTCTGTAATGGCGGCAATAAGATAATAGCCCAATATTCTCTCTCCGGTTACGACCAACCTATTGGCGTGAGTGATTATCAACTCACAAAGGCAATTCCAGAAAATCTCAAATCTGCATTGCCTACTATAGAAGAGGTAGAAGAAGAACTGTCAAAGATTGTAGATCAGAACATATAGTAATCACAAACACA
>JAGONS010000025.1 GCA_017992915.1 Bacteroidales bacterium
TTTTGAATGTTAGTAAATAGCTGCAATAAATCTGCTTATTCCTGCCACAAATATACTCCATTTTTATGTGAAAACACTCATTTTGTATTAAATTTGCAAGGTGAAAACGAAATTTGCGAAAGATGAAGCCTAAGTTGCTGGGAATGTCGTTATTACAGCTTCAAGAGGTCGCAGCAGACCTCTCGTTGCCGAGATTTGCGGCCAGACAGATAGCTGACTGGCTGTACGCAAAAGGCATCAGAGAAATATCCGGCATGACAAATCTTTCCAATCCGGCCCGTAAGGCTCTCGAAGAGCGCTATCAGATAGGTCATACGACTTACACTGAAAAATTTCTCTCTTCGGACGGTACTAAAAAATATATTTTTCCCACCTCAATTGCAGGTAGATACATCGAAACGGTGATGATACCGGAATATGACAATGATCATGGTAGGGAAATTGGAAGAGCCACCATTTGCGTCTCTTCGCAGGTTGGCTGCAGGATGAACTGCACTTTCTGTATGACCGGCCGGTCAGGTTATCATGGCCGGCTCGCTGCAGCTGAGATTATTTCACAGTTTATGAATATAGATGAGGCGCAGGAACTCACCAATGCAGTCTTTATGGGTATGGGTGAGCCGCTGGACAACTGGGATGAAGTATCGAAAGTTCTTCAGATACTCACCTCCGATTGGGGCTTCGGCTGGAGTCCAAAGCGTATTACCTTATCTACGGTAGGAGTTTTGCCAAATCTTAAGTATTTTTTGGATGATTTCAAATGCCATCTGGCGTTGAGTTTGCATACTCCTTTTGACGAAGAACGTGCTGCACTGATGCCGGTACAAAAGGCCTTTAAGTTGGAGGATATACTTTCGCTTATTCGCCGTTATGATTTTTCCGGCCAACGCAGGGTGAGTTTTGAGTATATAATGTTTTCCGGAGTCAACGATACAAAACGCCACGCAGATGCCTTGATAAGAATGCTTTCGGGGCTGGAGTGCCGCATCAATCTAATCAGATTCCACTCCATCCCCGGTTTAGCGTTGCAAACCTCGCCACGCGTGCGGATAGATGATTTTAAGGCGCGCCTCAACAACGCCGGCATAATAACTACTCTGCGTACTTCACGTGGTGAAGATATAATGGCAGCCTGTGGACTTCTCGCAGGACAAGAAAGATGAAATGCGTATGAAACGGTTGATATTTATATCGTTTTTGCTTTTTACAATATGCATTAGCGCTTTCGGCCAGAGACCAAAAGTAGGGGTAGTGCTATGTGGAGGCGGGGCAAAGGGAGCGGCCCATGTGGGAGTTCTCAAGGTGCTGGAAGAGTACGATATTCCTATCGATTATATTGCGGGTACCAGCATGGGAGCCATTGTGGGAGGTCTTTATGCCATAGGTTATTCTGCCGACGAACTGGATTCTCTCGTGATGGTGCAGGATTGGGATTTCGTTATGAGCGATAAGGTTCCCCGTAAGCAGGTCTCCTTCGAGGCCAAAAAGTACGATGATCGCTTCTTACTCAAAATTCCATTTTCTTTCAGAAGGGATAGAGGTGATAGTACCGACAAAAGGCGGTCGTCGCGAGATCGCGATATGGTCGGACCACCACCCTTACGTGGGCAGCAGGAGACATCATTCCTATCCAATATTCCGATGTATTATGTTAGTGGCCAGAATGTTTACAATCTATTTACAAAATATTCCGTAGGCTATCAGGATTCCATAGATTTTGACAATATGCCGATCCCCTTCGCTTGTGTTGCGGTGGATTTGGTCAGCAAAAAGGAGGTTGTATTCAGAAGCGGGTATTTCGTGGATGCAATAAGAGCATCTATGGCTATTCCCGGATTCTTTGCCCCGGTTAGGATGAACGATATGGTGCTGGTGGATGGTGGAATGCTCAACAATTATCCGGTTGATGTGGCCAAAGAGATGGGGGCGGATATCATAATAGGCGTCAAGCTTGGTTTTGATGATAACCGTTCCTCAGATATAGACAATATAGGAGATATTGTAAACGAACTTCTCGCTCTTTATATGGAGGAAAAGACGGATGATGCAATAGATATGACTGACATTGTCATAGCTCCAAGTGTAAAAGATTTCTCCACGATGAGTTTTGATATACCTAGTCTCCGTACCTTGATTGATAATGGCGAAAAGGCTGCCAGGGAGAAAAGTCAGGAACTTATACGTCTCAAGGCACATCTTGATGAAATGGAACGAAAGGAGCAGAAAACCCTCATAGGTCCTACTGTGCTTAGGAAAACTTATCCCAAAGCGGTCCATATTGACCAGGACTCGATAGTCATTGGCAAGGTCTCTTTCACCGGTCTTTCGCAAAGGGATGCCGAATGGCTTTTGAAAAAAAGCAAATTTCAGCCCGGAGCGGTAGTTACAGGCAGCGATATTGATGAAGAGATCTCCAAGTATTACAATACGGGATCATTTTCATCGGTGACTTACCTGCTTAAAGGTACTGAAAGTCCCTATCATCTGGAAATAAATTTTGTAAAGGGACTTGCCTCGCTACTTGGCATTGGATTTAGATTCGACTCAGAGGAAGTAGCCACCGTCATGCTCAACGTGAGTGCAAATAATCTGGCCTTGTATGGCTCCAAGGCATCTATAACGGCCAAACTGGCTTACAATGCAATGTTTGTGGCGGATTACTCCTATGCATTCCGGGCCAATTTGCAGTTCAACACTTCCTACACTTTCAGGACATCCGACCTCAATATATTCAACAAAGGGTTGAGGTCTAACAATATTTCGTTCTACAATCATATTGCAGACCTCAATTTCTCAACAAGGAGGTTCGTCAGTGCTCAGACTACACTTGGGATGAAGTTCCACTCCTTCAATTTCAGATCTGTACTCTCCTCGTCGGATGTACCGTCGATTTATGACCCGGACATAGGTCGTTCCAATTTTATCAGTGCCTATGCCAAATTCAAACTTGACAGGATGGACAGGGAACATTTCCCAACCAGTGGATTTGTTCTGAATTCAGGTTTTGCTCACTATTTCAATTGGCTTAAGCCGGACGAATATCCCTTCTCCGTAGCCAACCTGCATTTTTCTTCTGTCGTTCCCCTTTTCAGCGAGTTGGTACTGATTCCAACGATATACAATCGTACGCTTATCGGTGGCAATATTCCGGTTGCCTTCATGAATTTGATGGGAGGTTATGAGGAGGGTAGATATATGGAGCAACAGATTCCATTCATGGGATTTAATTATACCTATGCCTTCAAAAATATTCTTACCGTAGCCTCTCTGGATGCACGGTTGCGTCTTGGCCGCACGCACTACATTTTCGCCTCCGGCAGTTATGCATTGGATAGTGAAGGCATCACTGATATGTTTGCAGGGCCCGGCATTTTAGGAGTACGTCTGGGATATTCTCACGACTCCCCGATTGGTCCGATTTCGTTCAATTTGCACTGGTCCAATTATACCGGCAGGTTAGGAGTCTATTTGAGCCTGGGTTATTCATTCTGATCGATTATGGAGAGAGATGTGATTTTGAATAGAATGAGGCGGCTCTGTAATCGTGGAGAGCGTTGTCGCAGCGATATACTGCGCAAAGTGGTTGCTTTAGGAACTCCCGAGCCTGAATCTGTCGTGGAGCAGCTTGTAAGCGAAGGTTATATCGATGATGCAAGATATGCAAGGGCTTTTGCAAGAGATAAAAGTTCGCTTCAGGGTTGGGGAAAAGTAAAAATAAGAGTAGATTTGCAGCGTAAAGGTATTGAAGAGTCGGCCATTACGGCTGCGCTTTCCGAGATTGATTCCGAGGCAGCGGAAAAAAAACTTCAAAAGCTTGCCCTGGCAAAACTAAGACAACTGCGGAATGAAAGCGATACCAATGTACATAAAGCCAAATTCCTGCGCTACCTTATGGGCCGTGGCTACACTTATGATGAAATAGTGGAGATATATGATGACAACAGAACAGATTAAAGAATATAAACAGCGTGTAATGGCGTTGGGGAGGTCTCTTTGACATCGCAGCAAAGCGTGAAGAGCTCTCGGCAAAGCAATTGAAAACCACCGCTCCCGATTTCTGGGACGATCCAACATCCGCTGAATTATTTCTAAAGGAGGTTTCCGGTCTCCGTTTTTGGGTGGACAGTTATAATAGAATAGAGTCGCAGGTGGACGATCTTGAGATCCTTCTCGAGTTTGGTGAAGATGCCACGGAAGATGTTGATGCTGCGGCCAATTCGTTGCAGAATGCAATAGAAGCGCTTGAACTGCGTAATATGCTCAGCGAAGAGGGCGATAATCTGGGAGCACTTCTGAAGATCAATTCCGGTGCCGGTGGTACTGAAAGCAACGATTGGTCGTCAATGCTGATGCGAATGTATATCCGCTGGGGTGAACGTAACGGCTATAAAGTCCACGTTTCAGAGCTTTTGGAAGGTGATGAGGCGGGCATTAAGTCGGTAACCATTGAGTTTGAAGGTGACTATGCATTCGGTTATCTAAAGAGCGAGATAGGAGTTCACCGTCTTGTAAGGATATCTCCTTTCAATGCTCAAGGCAAACGCCAGACCACATTCTCCTCCGTATTTGTTTATCCATTGGTCGATGAAACAATAGAGATCGAGATCAATCCATCCGACCTGGAGTGGGATACTTACCGCTCTTCAGGAGCCGGCGGGCAAAATGTGAATAAAGTCGAGACCGGAGTCAGGGTAAAACATATTCCCACAGGGATTGTCGTGGAGAATACCGAGACCCGTTCACAGATTGACAATAGACAGAACGCTCTGCGTATTCTGAAATCCCATCTTTACGATCTGGAGCTCAAAAAACGCCGGGAAAAGCAGGCCGAACTTGAGGGACAGAAAAAGAAAATTGAATGGGGATCGCAAATTCGCAGTTATGTCCTTCATCCCTACAAGATGGTCAAGGATCTTCGCACCAATTTCGAGACATCCGATGTACAGGGAGTCTTGGATGGTGATCTTAACGCATTTATGAAAGAATTTTTAATGAACTATTAACTATGAGAAAAAAAATCGTAGCAGGCAACTGGAAGATGAACACCACAGTTGCAGAAGGAAAATCTCTTGCACAGGAGATTGTTGCCGCTCTGGGTAGCGTGCCCTCAGATGTGCAACTTGTACTCGCACCCCCTTTCACCCATCTGGTGACAGTCGCAAAAGTTATCAAAGGAACTACCATAGCACTCGCAGCGCAAAACTGCGCAGACCAGCCCAAAGGTGCCTATACGGGCGAAGTGGCAGTCTCAATGCTTAAAGATGCAGGTTGTACTTATACCATCCTCGGTCACTCCGAGAGAAGGGAATATTATGGAGAAACCTCTGAAAAACTGGTAAAAAAGATCCGTCTCGCGCTTGAGGCAGGCATAAGCCCTATTTTTTGCGTAGGAGAGAAACTTGAGGAGCGCAATGCCGGTAAACATTTCGAGGTTGTCGGAGCGCAAATTGAAGAGGTGCTGTTTCAGTTTAATGCTGAGGCAATGAAAAACATCGTAATTGCCTATGAACCCGTATGGGCCATCGGTACAGGCGTGACCGCGACTTCCGAGCAGGCTCAGGAGATCCATTCATTTATACGCAAATTCCTTGTAAACCGCTTCGGAAACGAGGTTGCAGAGGGGACATCCATTCTTTACGGGGGCAGTTGCAAACCCTCAAATGCCCGTGAACTCTTTGCTTGTAAGGATATTGATGGAGGACTCATCGGAGGAGCTGCACTCAAGGCAGAGGACTTTATAGGTATCGCCACCAGCTATTGATTATGGACTATATCGTAGTCCATATTGAGGTAAGACCCTTCACCGAAGAGAGGGCTGAGATAGTACTGGCGGAGATTGAAGAACTTGGATTTGAGAGTTTCTCAATCGAAGAGCCCTATCTAAATGCCTACATACCCAAGGAGGAGTTTTCAGAGAGCGCTCTTAAGGCTATCCTAAGTGCCTATGTGACCGGTGAATTCAAGGTTTCATACACCACGGAGCTCATTATGGAACAAAACTGGAACGCACTCTGGGAGTCCAATTTCGAACCCATTGTGATAGATGGACTTTGTACAGTCAGAGCTTCGCACCACAAAAATCTGCCTCCAACAAAATATACCATCACTATAGATCCGAAGATGTCTTTTGGCACAGGCCACCACCAGACCACTCATCTTATGATGGAGGGACTGCTGGAGTCAGGTGATGCTGTAAAGGGTCTCCAGGTGTTGGATATGGGTTGCGGTACCGGTATTCTGGCCATTCTTGCAGCAAAAATGGGGGCAAAAGCCCCGGTTCATGCGATTGATATCGACCACATCTGCTTTTATTCTGCAAAGGAGAATGCCTACGAAAATGGAGTAGGGGAGATGATACATGTGCTTTGCGGGGATTCATCGCTGCCTCAGGCTTCGAAATACGATCTGATTTTAGCCAATATCAACCGCAATATCCTTCTTGAGGATATGAAAACCTATGCCAGGTCCTTGCGTCCCGGCGGAGAACTCTTTATCAGCGGTTTTTATACCGAAGATGTGCCGATGCTCTTGGAAGAGGCATCAAAATATTCACTTGAAATGGTTTCGAGTCGGGAACGTGATCGATGGAGCATGGTAAGACTACGCTCTCCTATTCGTAAAAATAATTGACTCCGCCGGACACTCCATTGGTTGTTACCGTCTTTGCCAGAAATCCTATGGTGTAATTGAAGTTGTTGTAAAAGATGTTGTGGAAATGGTCGGAGCCTGTAACCGACCCTTTGAGATAGAGTTCGTATGTCGTATTGGGAATGATCTCAGGAGCGGATATGAGACAACTTATAGTTGGCTGGTATCTTCTGGTAGCTTTGTATACCGCTATGAAATTGCCGGAAAGTTGCTTTACCGCTACCACTGAAGGTTCGTAGAGCGTAGTGTTGTAAATCACAGATTGTTGAGTGGATCCTGACTCATCAGGAATACTGCTTTTTCCGCCCATTGCTACCAAACGTCCCCCTTTCATAAGTATTGAAGAATTGGTGTTCAGGGCCTTGCCTGCTCCATCAGTGCCCAGTGCAAGTATTAATCCTCCGGAGAAGGTCATATCGTCGTCGCTGTGCATTGCATAACCGGCCAGACTGTAACAGTAAACAAAGCCGCCGCTGATATCCAGAGTGGAAGCAGTACCCATGGATGTATTGAGTGAGGTCAAATCTACTTTGCCACTGCTGATAGAGAGAGGCCCTTTGGAGTAGATGGCCATGTTATAGGTGGATTCGGTGTGAATGGCTATAGATGCGTTACTGGTGCTGAATCTGCCATCACATTTCAATATCGCAGCTCCTGCTTCAGTGCTGATGGCGCTTATCGAGCCGCCAGTGATGGTAATGTCGCCTTCGCTGAATATCCCGGAACCTTTGGCGGTTATATGTGAGATACTACCTCCGGTAATGTCAATATCGTCTTCGACATATATACAGGCCGGTGTTTGAGAGCCTAGGGTGTAGGTACAGAGGATAGTATTATTGATTAAGGTTTTACCTGAAGCGAATATGCTATGTGATGCATCTCCGTAGGTGTCTGTGATAATGGTGTCCCTGTTGGATATGGCAAGGTTTCCGGCTGCTTTGATGGCGGGAGATTGCTCTGCGAGTGTAGAGAATCTGTGAATGCCGCCTGTGATGGTTATGGATCCTTTATCTTTATCTGCTGCGGTGAGTCCGCTTCGTGTTGAAAGTGATTTAATACGTCCCCCGGCAATCTTTATATCTCCGGAAGTGCAATTTATGGAGTGTTCTGCAGCCTCTTTTATGAGGATGGATGCCTGATCGATTGATATGGAGCCACCGCAACGGATGGCATCTGCTTTTTTACCTCTGAGTTGCAAGGAACCTTTACCTACGAT
This sequence comes from Bacteroidales bacterium, assembly GCA_017992915.1. Classification (GTDB taxonomy): domain Bacteria; phylum Bacteroidota; class Bacteroidia; order Bacteroidales; family UBA932; genus Cacconaster. The sequence goes on from JAGONS010000025.1 coordinate 7,865, forward strand.
GTCGAGGGGACCTTCGCAGTTGAGAGTGGCTTTTGCAGTGCTCGTACCGGTAGTACCATCAACCAGACGATTGGAGGTATTGTCCTCAATTCTCATATAGCAACCCTCCTCAGTGAGAATGGAAAGAGCCGGCCCATTTGGATTTGTTATGCCAATGCCGTTGAGGATAAGTTTGATACGATTTTTACCGTGGATTTCCACGGAACCGTTATCCGTTATTCCCTGCAGGTAATAGGAATAACTGCCTTCGCTTCCGGGTTTGATGACGATGTGCCCCTTATTGTTGGTGATGTCGAGAGTTTTGACAGGATCATGTATCTCAGCATTTCCATCCTTGAATGTGATGACAATAGCATCCGAGGGTATGGTTGTCTGACTGTTTGGTACAAGGGTGGGATCTGTGGAATCTACTGTAGGAGGGGTAATGCTGATGGTGAGTTTCTCCTTTTCTCCCTCGTCAGGCTCGGGCTCGGGTTCCACTATTTCTTCATTGTCTTCATTACCGGGCGTAATATCGCAGGAAACTGCAGTAAGAGTAAGGTAGAGGCTAACCGCTAAAATAGCCGTTATTATGGTTTTTAATTTCTTTATAAGCATGACTCAAATCTATTTCTTCATAATTAAAGTACAAACCTAATCTTTTCTCTACAAAAATAATACAAACGTAACCTTTTTTTGCCGAAATATAAAAAGTTGACTACTTTTGCAAGCCTTACACAAGACTCTAATTTGCGGGCGTGTTGTAACTGGTAGCCAAGCTAGACTTAGGATCTAGTGCCGAAAGGCGTGGGGGTTCGAGTCCCTTCGCCCGCACAAAAATCCCCTCTCAATCGTTTGATTTTGAGGGGATTTTTTTTTGACTTATGTCGCTGCGTTGGGTTCTGCCACAACCCTGTTGTGAATCTACAGGTCGATTATACTGATCGCTTTGACAATGTTAAAATGTATTAATAGGCACCGTCATGTGGAGTTATGCCGGAATAACGTATGTCAATTCTCTTTTTGTCGGTCAGGACTATGTGTATGTCAACCGAATTCTCCCTTTCAAGAAATTCATAATTGTAATAAAAGTATCCTCCAAATGAATATTCGTTAATGGTCACCGAGGAAACAAGTTCATTACCTCCTTCATAAATTCCATTATTCAAAGGGATCGTCAAGTCTCCGATAGAAGGCAAGTTATAGAGGACAATAGTGTGAATGTATTCTCTTGAAATGAGACAGCCGCCTGTGCGCCAATTGATGCCCAGATACCCGGTAATGACAACCTTTAGCGTTACTGCGGGATCCAGCCAATAAGGGCTTTCAGAGTAGTAGTCCTCATACATACAAAAACGATGAAATCCATAATACATGGAGTTGCCGATGAAAGCGGACTTTGTCTCTGCATGCAAGTATCCATTTATGAATACTCCGTTCTTATCCGATGTCCGCAATGTTTCACATCCGCTAAAAGAAAGGGAGATGGCAAGAGCCATCAACAATGCGATAAAACGTTTCCCCATAAAGTATTCCTCTTAATCTTGTACAAATTTACTAATTAGTGCAAATCGTACAAAACATTTTTTGAGTTCCGAGGTATTATTGGATATTATGCCGTTGCTTTGGATTTGACTACAACTTTGTTGTAAATCAACAGCCCTATTATGCTGACCACTCCGATAATGGACAAGAGTGCCCATAACTGACCGGGACGGCCCATTTCATCCACGAATTTTACATAGAGTGCAGAACCGAGGAAAGAACCGATAGAGCTGCCTATAACTCCATAGAGGAAGGAATAACCCATATAAAGGGCTTTCTTGTCGGGAGGGGATATCATACCTATGTAGGAGAGGAACTTGGGGTGGGTGGTCATTTCACCGATGGTGAAGACCATAATTCCGATAATGAATACCCAAGGCTTTGAAGAGATACTCAAAATAAGCATGCCCAGCGTACCAAGTGAGAGACCGGTAATCATGGTAGGAAGAGGGCGCGTCCTGGCTACAATCTTCGAGACGAAAAGCTGAAGGCAAATGATGACACCTGCATTGACTACAGTCACATGCTCCGTATCGAATACCCACGATGGATTGTCAACAAAAAGCCCCAGAAACGAGTTCACCGCATTATTGACAGGGGTCATATCCATATGGTCCCTGAGATACCACAACACCGTACCATACATTTGGAAATAGAGGATCCAAAATCCCGAATAAAGCAGAATAAAGATAATGAACTTAAAGTCTTTGAGTACGGTGAGGATGCCGAGAAGCGTCTCTCCAACGCTTTTTTGCGGGGTTCCCGGGTCGTTGAGGGAGATGGGTTCTTTATAGAAAAAGGTGTTGATAAGCAAGAGAATTAGCCCCACACCCGCAGCCATATAGAAAATATATTCGTACCCCAAGGCTTTGAGATTGGGAATCAGAAAGAGAGGGAAGAGGAATGCGCCCAGGTTGATGGACCAGTAGAATATACCGAAACCAAGGGTAGAGTTGGTCTCATCCGTTGACTTGGCTATTGTGCCGCTGATAACCGGCTTGAAAAATCCCGCACCTATCGCCATAAGGATCAGCGAGGCGAAGACAAGACCATAATTGGTGAACACACCTGTCAGCGCATAACCTACCGTAATGCACGCAAAGGCAAAAAAGAGAATTTTTCGGTAGCCGTAACGGTCTGCGATTCCACCTGCAATAATCGGAAGAAAGTAGAGGAGAGGCTGGATAGTTCCCATTATAGTACCTGCCTGCATCCTCGAAAAACCGAGTCCGCCATCCATTGCACCTGCAACCAGATAGACCGATAAAACCGACAATACGCCATAATAGGCCCCTCTTTCGAAGAACTCCATTACAATTGCCACCCAAAAGTTTCTTTGAAATTTGCTTCTCATAATGAATCTTAGAGATAAATCCCGGAGCCTTTCACGGGACTCGAACCCGCGACCTGCTCATTACGAATGAGCCGCTCTAACCAACTGAGCTAAAAAGGCCTTATTGTGGCTGCAAAAATACAAATTTTTTAAAGAAAAAGCCTTTTAGGTGAACAACTTCACGTTATTTTACTTACCTTTGCCCGCAACACCGCTGAAAAGTGCTCATTTGAGATGAACAGAATTTTTACAAACAACTATTACTACTACTATTACCGCCGTTCCACCGACCGGGGATAGTACCCTTTTGTATTCAATTTTTGTTTCATGTCCCGGTCCTTTTGGAGCGGGTTTTTTTTTGGAAAAAAATCAAACAACAATAAACAACACAAAAAACACACAATTATGGCAAACATTAAATTTTTCTCAGGCGAGGAGATTCCTCTGGAACTCCACAAAGTAAGAATTGTACAAAAGCTCCATCTGGTGCCTATTGAGCGCCGTCGTGATGCTATTAAAGAGGCGGGTTACAACACCTTCAAACTTACTACAAAGGATGTCTTCCTGGATATGCTTACCGACAGCGGCACCAATGCTATGAGCGACAACCAGCTGGCAGCGATGATGAGGGCGGATGACGCTTATGCCGGTTCAGAGTCATTTGAGCGTCTCCACAGGGGCGTAAAGGAAGTTCTTGGCAAGAAATACCTCCTTCCGGCCCACCAGGGTCGTGCCTGTGAGAATATCATAGCCAAGGCATTCATCAAACCCGGTCAGATAGTACTTACCAACTACCATTTCACCACTACCCTTGCACATATAACGGAAGTGGGCGGTCGGGTAATCGAACTTCTTCACGATGAAGCACTCGAACTTGAATCCTCCAATCCCTTCAAAGGTAACATCGATATTGATAAACTGGTGGCTGCAATTGAGGAGAACGGAGCCGAGAACATCGCGTTCATCCGTATGGAGGCTTCGACCAACCTGATCGGCGGACAACCCTTCTCCATCAGGAACATGATGGATGTGCGCAAGGTGGCAGATCAATACAACATAATGCTCGTTCTTGACGCCAGTCTTTTGGGCGAAAACGCATATCTGGTAAAGCAGCGCGAAGAGAAATGGAAAGAGAATACGATGGCTGACATCGTAAAGATGATGACGGGACTTGCCGACCTCGTATATTTCTCTGCAAGAAAACTTACCTCATCGAGGGGAGGAGGCATCTGTACCAATGTGAGGGAACTTTATATGACGATGGAACCGCTCATTCCCCTCTTCGAGGGGTTCCTCACCTATGGTGGAATGTCCATCAGAGAGATTGAGGCGATGGCGGTAGGTATCTATGAGACTATTGACGAGACGATGATCAAACAGAGTGTCAGTTTCATAAAATACTTCGTGGACAATGCCGTGAAGGCAGGAATTCCTATGGTGACCCCTGCAGGTGTGCTTGGAGCGCACGTAAATGCGGGTAAATTCTGTGAACACATTCCCCAACATGAATATCCTGCGGGGGCACTTGCAGCTGCATTCTATATAGTGTCCGGAGTCAGGGGTATGGAGCGTGGTACGGCTTCTAGCGTAAGGGATGAAAAGGGCAACGAAATTCCTGCGGATGTAGAGTTGCTGCGCCTCGCATTCCCCCGCAGGGTATTTACCCTTTCACAGACAATGTATGCCCTTGACCGATTAACCTGGCTCTATGAGAACAGGCACCTTATAGGTGGCTTGAGATTTACCTATGAGCCTCCTGTGCTGAGATTCTTTATGGGAGAATTGGAACCTCTCACCGACTGGCCTTCAAGACTTGTGGAGAAGTTCAGGAAGGATTTCGGTGATAGTCTGTAATGGAAGGTGTCGCTATTTTGCGGCTTATTTGAGCCGTACTACTCTGATACCGTTATTGCTTTTAATGCCGCTGATATACTCTGTCAGCGGTTTTTTGTTGATTATCACCTCCTTTTCTACCGAAGAGGCATGGATAAAGGTCAATTGGCCTCCCTGCCAATAGGCGTAGCCTACATGAGCGATGTCGAGTCCCTTGGTAGAGCTATTGAAGCAGATAATATCGCCGTCATTGATAAGATGCTCCCAGGCGGCGATTTCCTTCTTGGGGATGTAGTAATATTCGAAACCGCTGAGGTATTCCTCTGCAGTGCGGATCTTCTCCACAAGAGAGGGATTTTCCCTGAGTTGGCGGTATGAATCGGTATGGGTACTCATAAAGGAGAACTCTTGAGGCCAGATAATACCTCCTATCTCCGCGGTAATCTCTTCCATAATACCTCTCTCGGTAGCCTGCCTGATCCATTCCGAAGTGTAGTGGATGCGCGAAGAGTAGTCTTCCACAATACCGTTGCGGTAACGGAGTTTCAAGAGATTGTCGCAGTAGGAGTCGAAGTCGGGATTTTCCTCCTTGAGGGTGAGTGAGAATGCCAAACACATTTCAACAAAAAGGATGCAGTCGGTCTTGTCCATATAGACGGTGAGCATCTCGGGGTCCTGTTCGAGAGTTCCGGCGACATAGGGAGTGCCGAGTTTATGAAGTGCAGTCATGATTACCAGCTGATCCAATGGTTGCGCCTTGTGAGGCAACATCCGCTCCAGGAGTCTCTCGTAGGTGGCTTTATCTTTGGGAGTGAATCGTACCTGCGGTTGACTGCAGGATGTCGTAAGGGTGCAAAGAAGCACCAGAAGTGAAAGTATGTATCTCATAACGGTTGAATTGTCAAAAAAGGTGAGACATAAGCCGGATTCTGTGCCCTATATTAAATGGCTCCTATCATTTATCTAACGCGACCTACCCCCCGGCAGCGGGCGAGCAACCCTTAATTGTCGGTATATTTGGTCTTGCAGCCTTCCGGTGCGTACCCCGCCGGTGTCGCCATCGACGGTTGTGAGCTCTTACCTCACATTTTCACCCTTACCCTTGCGGGCGGTTGTTTTCTGTTACGCGCTCCACAAACTTTCATCTGTCTGTGCTTTCCACAGGGAAGTGCTCTGTGCTGTCCGGACTTTCCTCTCCCGAAAGAGCGATAGGAAGTCTCACCTGCAGTACAAAGATAGGAATATATTTTAGAAAAGGTCTTTAAGGAATCGAATAGTGAATCAATTGATTTTCTCTTCTTATCTCGTAAGTAAATCTTTATTTCTATCTTTGCGGAGATGAAATGGATAGTTAGGATATTGCTGGCGTCAGTTGCCTCTTTGTCGCTCTGTGTTGCTACGCAGAGCGGGCATGCCGTTGTCGGGCAACTCCTTTTTCCTGATGATATTTCAATTTTTGCCGAGAATACCGGCAAATTACCTCTGCCTGAGGTGGATCGCAGATGTGATTTGATGTTGCCGGTAAGTGCTGCCGGTGTCCCCAGTATACATTTTCAGCAGGTAGCAGGCTCCGCAAACAATTCCCCCGGCCATAAAAGACAGATAGATTCCTTTAAGCGCTATACTACACTTCTTTACGGCAGAATCTGTCCATGTGGCTTTATCAGGGAGAACAATATCTCATTTCTGGCCTTGTCATCACTTATGGATTCGGTAGCAAGGCGTATTTCAATTCGTATTCTGATAATTTAGTGGTAGCTGAGTCATTGCCTAAAGGGCAATTTAGGGAATGACCTCATTTGCAGTCTTCCCCTCTATCATATTTATCCAACCAAAAAAAGAATACTAAAATGGACAATTTATTTGTAAAAACCAGATCTACAAGAGACATAATCATATCTGCAGTTCTCATTATCGGAGGAGTCACAATGGTAGCACTCCCTACACCGGCATCGGTCAATATAGCAGGCCTATTTCTGGCCTGTTCGGGTATTGTGCTGTTCGCGGTACTGAAAACCGCCTGGAAAAACACCGAAACCCGTGAAAAATTCCATTCAAAAACCCTTTATTTCCCAAGAGAGATGGAGGTCAAGTTGAAAGAAGCCATGAGTGGCTCTCTCAAAAATATATCCGCTGATACCACAAGTCAGTCTTCAGCACTAAAACTGGACATTCTTTATAATAAAAGGACAGGCAAAGCATTTTGCCAGCTTTCAGAATATATCCCTTACCAGTATCACCCTTTCACCGGAATGGTCTCCAAGCCGGTGGATGAAGTGCTGCATCTTGTCTGAATGACATTTAGATGGATTATTTAATTCTGATAATATCTTTGGTTGCAATAGTCTTCGGAGCCGATCGTTTTGTGGATGGCTCCGTAGGCATTGCACGCCGTCTAAAAGTCTCTGACTTCGTAATCGGAGCGGTTGTAGTGGGATTCGGCACTTCATTTCCTGAATTGCTTGTAAGTTTCAAGGGAGCCATTTCCGGTAATGCTGATGTGGCCTTAGGCAATGTAGTCGGCTCAAATATATTCAACGTGCTTGGTATTCTCGGAGTGACTGCAATGTTTTTTCCGATAGCGACAAGCAGAGAAAATATTCGAAGGGATGCTCCATTTTGTTTCGCTGTCAGTCTATTGCTGGTTTTTCTCGCCTTTGATTTTTTCACAAAAGGTGAAACTCTAATTTCCAGAATAGATGGTGCAGTACTTCTTGCAATTTTTGCATTATTTCTCTGGATAACGCTTAGAAAGGGGAGTCAGGACACATCAGTCGATACTCAGGTTCAACCTTCTAATGGCAAACCCCTGTGGCATAGTGTTACAGTCGCCATTTTGGGACTAAGTGTTCTAATATTGGGATGTCATTTCTTTGTGGAGAAGGCCGTGGTTGTAGCGCGTAATTTAGGGGTAAGTGATGCCTATATCTCAATCACTCTCATAGCTTGTGGCACTTCTCTTCCTGAACTGGCGGCATCCATTGTTGCGGCTTTCAAAAAGAACACCCAGATGGCTCTTGGTAATGTTATAGGCTCCAATATTTTTAATATTACCCTTATACTGGGCGCCAGTTCTCTTATCAGACCGCTCCACAGTCCGGATATAGTGCTTACGGATTATCTTGTGATGACAGGCGCGGCATTCCTGTTGATGATTTTCGCCACCACAAAAGTGCGGATTTCACGTTTTGAAGGATTGCTGATGGTTCTCGCTTTTGTTGCCTACAATATCTGGCTTGTAAGTATTCAGGGTTGATTTTTACTCTGATTTGTCTTAAGGTTTCATTACTGCCTGCCAGCATGCTTTGCGGAGAGTGCCTTTTGCATCGTCCCCATCATAC
>JAGONS010000026.1 GCA_017992915.1 Bacteroidales bacterium
GGTCCGCGGATTCCACACCGAGCTTGAGACCATTTACGAAGAGTACAATATGTACGCATCGATGGATAGCGAAAAACAGTTTGAAGCCATGTTTGCCGAATTGTTCAAAAAACACACCTACGGCACTCCCGTCATCGGCTGGGCTAACCATCTCAAGAATCCTTCCATCACAAATGTTAAGAATTATAAAGCAGAGTGGTATGTTCCCAACAATATGGCAGTCTGCCTTGCCGGTGATTTTGACCCCGATAAGGCTATAAAAATCATCGACAAACATTTCTCCGCTCTCAAACCTAATCCGGATATCCCCAAGCTCGAATTCGAACCGGAAGATCCCATCACCGAACCTCGCAAAATTGAAGTTCTCGGAGTGGAGTCTCCCAGCACGATAATTGCCTGGAGATTCCCCGGTGCAGCTTCTCCCGAGGCTCTTATGCTCGATCTTCTGCGTTCAGTCCTCTACAACGGATCGGCAGGTCTTTTTGACCTTAATGTCAACCAACAGCAAAAGACTCTCGGTATTGGTGCAGGCAACTACTCTCTCGCAGATTACTCGGTATTTATAATCCAGGGGGAGCCCAAAAAGGGACAAACTCTCGACGAAGTGGCTGCAATCGCATTCGAAGAACTTGAAAAAATCAAATCCGGCAACTTTGATGATGACCTCCTCCCCTCCATCATCAACAACATGAAACGCCAGAAGATGCAGCAGAACCAAAATGCCTCCTATATTGTGCGCTCTTTGGTTAACTGCTTTATCGATGGCATCGCCTGGGCTGATTACATCAGCGAGGTTGACAGACTCTCCAAGATTACTAAAGATGAACTGGTGGCATTCGTAAATGAGCATTTCGCCGACAACTACGTCCGCGTGGACAAGATCGAGAAGAAAGATCCCACCGACACCAGAATTGCAAAACCGGCAATTACCCCGATATTTACCAACAGGGACACTTCCAGTGCATTCCTGCGCGAGATTCAGGCGTCACAGGTAAAGCCCATTGAACCCGTATTTGTGGACTTTGAAAAGGATATGGATACCTTTACTGCAAAGAACGGTATTCAAGTACTCTACAAGCAGAACACTATCAATGACCTATTTACCCTCACCTATCTCTTCGATACGGGCAGCTATGCCGACAAGGTGCTTCCCATCGCAACCGACTTTTTCAGTTATTTGGGCACAAGCAAAATGAGCAAGGAGGAGATCCAGAAAGCATTATACAAAATTGCCTGCTCGGTAAACGTAGTCTACAGCGGTGAACGCACCCACGTAACCATTTCGGGCCTTGGCGAAAATATGGAAGAGGCCGTTAAGATAATGGAAGAGCTGATAGCTGACGCAAAACCCGACGAAGGAGTGCTCACTCTGCTCAAGGGCAACATGCTCCAGGAGCGTGCCAACGCCAAACTCGGACAGAGGGATATCTTCTCGCGTCTCCAGATGTTTGCAGTTTATGGACCCGAAAACCCCTACACAAACGTCCTCTCAGATAAAGAGCTCAAAAATCTCAAGAGTAGCGAACTCATCGAAAAGATCCACAACATTTTCTCCATGGAGCACAAAGTCCTCTACTACGGACCCGCTGCAGGAGAAGAAATAGTGAATCTGATAGCAGAGACCCACAATGTGCCGGAAACTTTCACGCCGGTTGTATCAGGCAACCCCTTCCCGACTCGTAAGACCGAAGGCACAAAAGTTTTCCTTGCACCTTTCGATGCCAACCAGCTATTCTACATAGCAGTATCAAATGTAGGACAGAAATATGATCCTGCCCTCGCTCCCATTGTACGCCTATACAACTCCTATTTCGGCTCCGGAATGAACTCGATAGTATTCCAGGAGATGCGTGAGGCACGCGGGCTTGCCTATTCTGCAAGCGCCGGATATAATCTCCCCGATGATCTGGAGCACGAAGCATTTTTCAACAGTTTCATTGCAACACAAAATGACAAGCTCATCGATGCCATGACGGCTTTTGATGAAATAATAAACAATATGCCGGTTTCACAAAATGCCTTTGACATCGCCCAGGAGTCAATTATCACCAATCTCCGCACCGCCAGGACGGTCAGGGATAATATCTTCTGGAAATATCTTGCCGCTCAGAAACTCGGTCTCGATTATGACATCAACCGTGATATATTTGAAAAGGTACAGACTCTTACTCTTGACGATGTGGTGAAGTTCCAGCAGGACAACATCAAAGATCGAGACTACGCCATCTGCATCCTCGGCCGCTATGAAGATTTTGATATGAAGTCACTCTTAGATTATGGTCCAATACAAAAACTCGAACTCAAGGAGATTTTCGGATATTGATGCAGATTATTTGATTTATCCGATAAAAAGGTGTTATCTTTGCGGACACAATTGAAAATTAAACTATCAAATAACTAAAAAATTTAAACATGGCTTACAAAATTACTGAAAACTGTGCAGCTTGCGGTTCTTGCATTGACGAATGTCCCGTAGGAGCTATCTCTGAAGGTGACATTTATAAGATTGATCCTAACTCATGCATTGATTGCGGTGCTTGTGCAGATGCTTGCCCCATGGGTGCTATCGAACAAGCATAATTCGTAGCAACAATTATACAACAAAGGGCGCCCGTAGGTGCCCTTTGTTGATTTTTAGTCAGGAGTATTGAGTTCCTAGTAAGTGTTTTGTAGTTGTTGCAGATAGATTGTGACTCTTTACTTCATCCCAAAATATTCATAATATTTATCCACGATTTGTGTGCTCCATTTATTGTGAAGTTTTTTCATCTGACGGTGATTTAAGGCCCCTTCGCTGCGCCATGTCTCAATTGCTCGGTTATACTCTTTGAAAAGTTCCTTCTCTATCTGCTGAACCAGTTGCATATAGCCGTCGCCCCGGGGATTCCACAAAAGCTCCCAGTTGAAGTATCTCGTCTTGCGTGACTTTTCAATCTCGTGTGAATAAGCCTTTTCCTTCATCATATAACCCATATTGCCAAGTGTCGAACGTCCTTCTTCATTTTGCGAAAGAATATATGGAATGCCTTCTTCCCCGCCGCAGACCCATACCGGCATCGCAACTGTGGTAGGAGGATAACTTACTACCGTCCACATGGTAGTCAGTTCTACCGGCTCACCTTCCTTGACACCCTGTATAACAACGCTGCTGACAGTAGTGTATCTGGCAATGAAATCCTGCTCCACAAACCATCCGGTAGTTTTAGGTCTGTTGAAATCTCCACTCTTGAGGTTGACACCGATCAGAGGATTTTCAAAAGACCTGGAGAGTTCGTTGAAAATGAACTCGGGAGTAATCGCATTGTGCATCACACCGGCCTTGACTACTTCGTCTGCATGCATGTATCTCACATAACCGACACCTCTCTCCGTATCACCCGCAAATGAGAAGTTACTCCTTACAATGTAACCCAGAGGTGCCGTAGCGGGATCATTGACATCAAACCTGACAAATTCATCATTGTTGACCTCATAGTAATAAGCGTTGCCTTTTGCATCTATCACGCCGAGGTTGGCTGCGATGAGCCAGGGTTTTTCGAGTGAATTGAGAAGGGTTTCAAACTCTGCCGCATCAGCACAATTTCCAAGGGCAAGTTTCATTATGTAGCCGTTATTGTCGGCATTCTCTTCTTTCTCTGTGGGCTCGATATTGTATGACATCGTATTCATTATGGCAAATCCCGCCTCGTTAACTCCCATCCAGACTGATTTTGGATTGGGATTATCGGTCTGAGCGATAGCAGAAAAGGCATATTTGTCACCATGGAAATATCTCACCAGATTTTGGGCGGCACCCGTATCACGATGTTTCCACAAAAGAGGCCTTCCGTCAGGGGTGACCCTACCTGAAATGATGGCACTGGTGCAGGCAAAAATATCTGACGATATTACCATCAAAAGGCAGCAAAGAGCAGTTACGATTAATTTTTTCATATTTGATAGTTATTATATGGTTGATTACTCTTTATAGTTATCCGGCAATGATTTTTTTCAATATTGCCTTCAAACTTTAAAGTTGCTAAAATAAAGTGAGATATTGGTATTTTATTCGTAAATTTGCAAGATAAATCTTATACGGAATATGGGAATTTCATCTATAATAAGGAAGCTGTTCGGAACGAAATCAGACAGGGACCTGAAACAGCTCAAACCTATACTTAACAACATACATAACGCATACAGTCGTATTGACGCTCTATCTGATGATGATCTGAGGAGCGAATCCGCTGCAATAAGAGCCAAAGTTTTGGATTATGTGGCAGAAGATGAAGCCAGAGTGGTCTCCATCAGAGAGCAACTCGAGGATGTGGAGATAGCCGTTTCGGAGAAAGAGAAACTCGCGACCGAACTTGACGAACTTATCAAAAAAATAGACAAAAAGCTCGAGGAAGTACTAAACCAGGTACTCCCCGAAACTTTTGCAATAGTAAAATCCACAGCAAGACGATTTAAGGAGAATCCCGTCATAAGGGTTAAAGCCACACAGTTTGACCGCGACCTGAGCGCCACCCACGATTTCGTCACCATCAAAGGCGACATTGCCGAATGGAAAAATTCCTGGATGGCAGGCGGCAATATGATTACCTGGGATATGGTGCACTATGACGTTCAGTTGTATGGCGGTGCAGTGCTCCACTCGGGCAAAATTGCAGAGATGGCTACGGGTGAGGGAAAAACCCTTGTGGCCACACTTCCGGTATTCCTCAATGCTCTCACAGGTAAGGGCGTTCATGTGGTAACGGTCAACGATTACCTCTCCAAACGTGACTCCGAATGGATGGGCCCCCTCTATATGTTCCACGGGTTGAGTGTCGATTGCATCGATAAACACCAACCCAATTCCGATGCCAGAAAACGCGCCTATGCTGCCGACATAACATTCGGTACCAACAACGAATTCGGTTTTGACTACCTCAGGGACAATATGGCTCTCAATCCCGAGGACCTCGTGCAGCGCAAACACCATTTTGCAATCGTCGATGAGGTGGACTCGGTTCTCATCGACGACGCACGTACTCCGCTGATCATTTCAGGTCCGGTACAGCGTAGCGGCGACGAAACCTTCATAGAATACAAACCCTATGTGCAGCGTCTCTACAATGAACAACGCACACTTGTCAACCAGACCCTGAACGAGGCCAAGAAACTGATTGCCGCAGGCGAAATCAAGGACAAGGGTGAAATATTGCTCCTCAGAGCACACAAGGGACTCCCAAAATATGCACCTCTCATCAAATACCTCAGCGAACCCGGCATCAAACAGATTTTACAGGATGTGCAGAGCAAGATCATTAAGGCCGCCTTCACTGAAAAGGATATCGAGCAGAGAATTATTACCAACGAGTTGTTTTTCGTCATAGATGAACACCAAAGGAGCGTCGAACTTACCGATAAGGGTAACGAAGTGCTCGCCAAAGCCGTAGGTGACGCTGACTTCTTCCTTATGCCCAAACTTGGAGACGAGGTTTCAAAAATCGACCAGATGGAGATCTCTCCCGAAGAAAAAAGCCAGAAAAAGGACGAGCTTTACTCCAATTATTCTCTCAAAGCCGAGAGAATGCACACTGTTGACCAGCTCTTGAAGGCATATTCGATGTTTGAGAAGGATGTGGATTATGTGGTAATTGACAACAAAGTAAAGATTGTGGATGAAAGTACCGGCCGTATCATGGAAGGACGCCGCTGGAGCGACGGTCTCCATCAGGCTGTTGAGGCCAAGGAGAATGTAAAAGTCGAAGCAGCCACACAGACTTTCGCCACCATCACCCTTCAGAATTACTTCAGGATGTACCATAAACTTTCCGGAATGACAGGTACGGCGGAAACGGAGGCAGGCGAGTTCTGGAGCATCTACAAGCTCGACGTGGTGGTTATACCTACCAACCGCCCCATTATCAGAGACGACCAGGACGACTTGATATACAAGACGAAGAAAGCAAAATACAATGCAGTTATAGCCCATATCGGTGAACTTGTGAGACAAAAACGTCCGGTTCTGGTGGGTACCACCTCGGTAGAAATATCCGAATATCTGAGTCGTCTGCTGAAGTTACACGGCATTGATCACCAAGTGCTCAATGCCAAACAGCATGCACGCGAGGCCGAGGTTGTGCTACATGCGGGCAAACCGGGCACCGTAACCATTGCCACTAACATGGCGGGACGTGGTACCGACATCAAGATCTCCGATGAAGTAAAAGAGGCGGGAGGTCTTGCAATCATAGGTACGGAGCGTCATGACAGCCGCCGCGTAGACCGTCAGCTCAGAGGACGTGCCGGACGTCAGGGAGACCCCGGAAGTTCTATTTTCTATGTATCGCTTGAGGATGACCTGATGCGTATCTTCGGATCCGACAGGATTTCCAAGGTGGTCGATTCGATGGGTATGCAGGAAGACGAGGCTCTTCAGGCTTCGATGCTCTCCAACGCTATCGAGAGGGCACAGAAGAAAGTCGAGGAGAATAACTTCGGCACACGAAAAAGGCTCGTGGACTATGATGACGTTATGAACTCTCAAAGGGAGGTTGTATATACCAAGAGGCGTAGTGCCCTAACGGGTGAACGTATCGATGTGGATGTACTCAATATGACTACAGACTATTGCGAAATGTTCGTAGATTCCAACCGTCATCTCACTTACGATCTCTTCTGCGAAGAGTTGATGAAGGTACTTTCCATCGTTCCCGATTTTGACGAAGCCTCATATGAGCATTTCAATAAAGCGCAACTTACGGAACAGCTTCAACAGAGTGTTTCCAGTGTGATGCAACGCAGGTTCGATACCCTTATTGCGCAGACATGGCCTGTAATCAGCCACGTATATGACACCAAGAGGATGTTTTACCAGAATATCCAGATCCCCGTCTCCGACGGCAAGATGGTGTACGGTATCCTTGTAGATCTGAGGAAGGCCTATGAGAGCAAGGGTAAGGAATTGATTCGTGCCGTGCAGAAAACCATCACCCTAAGGGTTATCGACGAGTATTGGAAAAACCATCTTCGCGATATGGACGACCTCAAGCAAGCTGTGCAACATGCCGCCTATGAGCAAAAAGACCCGATCCTCGTCTACAAAGGAGAGAGTTTTGAACTCTTTATCAAGGTGCTTGAGGGCATCAGCAAGGATGTTCTTGCATTCTTGCTTCGTTCATTCCTATTCCTGAGAACCGATCAGCAGCCACAGGAGGTTGCAACTGAGGGTCACACCAAGAAAACCGATCTGAGCGGAATGAGAGAGAGTCGTCCCGATCTGCTTACCAACACTTCGGAACCTAGATCCAACGCTCCGGCCAGAGCCGAGAAAAAAGTTGGCCGCAACGACCCTTGCCCCTGCGGCAGCGGAAAAAAATACAAGAATTGTCACGGAAGAAACTAACAAGAGATTATAATCATAGAATATGGAAAAGTTCGATATCATAGTAATCGGCTCCGGCCCGGGAGGGTATGTTGCTGCAATCCGTGCTTCCCAGCTGGGATTTAACACGGCAGTAGTAGAAATGAATGAACTCGGCGGAGTGTGCCTCAACTGGGGATGTATCCCTACAAAAGCCCTTCTAAAGAGTGCCCAAACCTATAAATATGCACAACACTGTGCTGAATACGGTTTTTCGGCATCAAATGTAACTGCAGATCTGGACGCAATAGTTTCAAGAAGCAGGAGCATTTCCGACACGATGAACAAGGGTATCGCTTACCTTTTCAAGAAAAACAAGATAACTATGATTCAGGGAGTTGGCACTCTCCTCCCGGGCAAACAGGTGCAGGTTACTGCGGAAGATGACAGTACCGCCGTTTACAAGGCAGACCACATCATCATTGCCACCGGAGCCAGGGCTGCTTCCCTACCCTTTGCTCCAATTGACGGTGATAGAATTATTTCTTACCGGCAGGCCCTTATACCAAACAAGCTCCCCAAGAGCATGGCAATCATAGGATCCGGTGCCATCGGCAGTGAGTTTGCATTCTTTTACAGATCCCTCGGAGTGGAGGTAACTCTCATTGAATACCTCGACAGAGTTCTACCCGTTGAGGATGACGATGTGAGCGCACAAATCAGCCGTTCATTCCGCAAAATGGGCATGAAAGTGATGGTATCTTCTCAGGTAAAAGGCGTTGATACCACCGGAAAGCTATCCCGCCTTACTGTCCTTACAAAGAAAGGCGAAGAGAGTGTAGAGGCTGAACTGGTGCTCTCCGCTGTGGGAGTGGTTCCCAACACCGAAATACTGGGACTTGAATCTGTGGGCATCGAGACCGTCAAGGGCAAAATCACGGTTGACCAATACTACAAGACTGCTGTTGAAGGAATTTATGCCATCGGAGATGTAATCCCCACTCAAGCACTTGCGCACGTTGCTTCAGCTGAGGGCGTCTGCTGCGTAGAGGCCATAGCGGGACTCAATCCACAGCCCATTGACTACTCGCTCATCCCCGGTTGTACTTATATTTCACCCGAAGTAGCCTCTGTGGGCATGACGGAGAGAGCGGCAAAAGAGAAGGGTTTCGCATACAAGGTTGGCAAGTTTCCATTTACCGCCTCAGGTAAAGCTACCGCAGCCGGCGAAAGAGATGGATTTGTCAAACTGGTAGTGGAGGAGCAGAGCGACCGCGTACTCGGAGTCCATATTGTAGGAGCCAACGCATCGGAAATGATTGGCGGGATGGTGCTTGCCTGTAAGCTAGGTGCAACTGCATCTACCGTCATGAAGACAATTTTCCCTCACCCCACAATGAGCGAAGCTATTATGGAGGCAGCTGCGGCAGTACATTCCGAGGCTATACATATATAAACTCATTAACCTTAAATTTCGGATTATGGCAGAAAAAAATTCTTCCCTACAGACACATGCCCACGAAATAACCCGAATACCCGTGGGCACTGACATCCGTGCGGCATTCCTCTTTTCGGAGAAAGATGTAAGGATTGACGGCACATTTACCGGAGATATCATCACTGCAGGTAAATTGATTATCGGCGAAACAGGATATCTGTGCGGCAATATTTGCTGCAAAAATGCCGATATCTACGGCCGCATTGACGGTGACGTAATAATCGGTGACACTCTGATGTTACAGAGCACCTGTATATTCAAGGGACTCCTTCAAGCCCACAAATTGAGTGTAGAGAGCGGTGCACGTTTCAACGGTACCTGTAAAATCATCACTCAAGAGGAATACAAAAAAATGGAGGAAGAGTTCAGAGGCAATTCCCCGGAGACCGAGGATTCCCAAAAGAGCGACTCCAAAAAATAGATTATCAGATTTCCTTGCGGATATTGTATTTATTCCTCTCCAGGCTATTTCTGGAAATAAGTTCACCAAGGAATCCGGTTAGGAAAAGCATCACACCAATTATGGCCATCAGCAGTGCCAAATAAAATAGAGGTTGGTCCGTTACGGGACGGAAGATGCTGCCATGCGCCTGTGCAATGAGTTTGGCCACAATCAGCCAAATTGCGATCACAATACCTATGACAAAAGTCAGTATACCGATGCTCCCAAAAAAGTGCATCGGTTTTTTGCCGAATACCTGAAGAAACCAGACGGAAAGCAGGTCGAGGAAACCATTTATGAAACGGTTAAGACCAAACTTGCTCTTGCCATATTTACGGGCCTGATGCTGCACTACCTTTTCACCTATAGTACCGAAACCAGCCTGTTTAGCCAGATAGGGAATAAAACGGTGCATCTCTCCATAAACCTCAATACTTTTGATAACTTCTTTGCGATAAGCCTTAAGGCCGCAGTTCATGTCGTGGAGTTTGATACCTGTCACCCTACGGGCTGTGGCATTGTATATCTTTGAAGGAATATTCTTTGTAAAAGTCCCATCATAGCGTTTTTTCTTCCAACCGGAAACCAGGTCATAACCCTCTTCCTTGATCATCCTGATCATCTCGGGAATCTCCTCGGGACTATCCTGAAGATCGGCATCCATAGTGACCACCATATCACCTCTTGCGGCTTCAAATCCGGTATAAAGCGCCGCTGATTTGCCGTAGTTGCGACGGAATGAGATGCCTCTTATCTCAGGATAACTTTTCTTGAGTTCCTCAATAACCTGCCAGGAGTTGTCGGTACTGCCATCATCAACCATGATGATTTCATATTTCAATTGCTCCGAAGCAAGTGCTCTGCCGATCCACGACACCAGTTCGGGAAGGGATTCGGCTTCGTTGAAAAGTGATATAACGATAGAAAGGTCCATATCTCAAATTGTATTGTCGTCGTCGGTAAAAATGGTCTTGGGCGTAATGGAACGCGCAATTATTGCAGAAATTATCAGACCTAATATAAAATTCCAGATAAAAGTGGATATACAGGAGTACTTAGCAAAATTGTCCTCCAACTTGAGCATCATATCTGTCACATTGCCCGGAAGCGATGCAAATTCAGGTGCGGAGTAAAACGCCTCGAACATTTCCGTCACCATTTCCGGAAAGAGGAAAGTGTACATAAAGAAGGTGTATACCGCACAGATAAGTGAAGAAAAGAGACATATCCTTACTCCCTGTCTGAAAACGGGGCTCTGCGGCTCTACCTTAAGAAATTTTTTCATAAAAAAATAGAGCAGCCAAACGGAGCCCACAAACTTTACAAGCCAGAAAAGAAACTTAAGTGCAGTATTCTCGAAAAGAGCGTTGAACGAAATTAAAACCACCGTAACCAGAGCAAGAAAGAGTTCGTCACGGGCCGCTTCGCTCCAATGTGAAATAGTTGTTGATTTGGGTGCCATGTCTCTGTTATTCAGTATAAATTATTGCTATTAAGGTTGCAAAGATACGAAATAATATCTTACCTTTGCGAGTTGAAACAGAAAAATGAACAATAACATATATCATGATTAAAATAACTTTTCCTGACGGCAGTGTCAAAGAATATCCCAAAGGCATCACTCCTTACCGGATAGCCGAGAGCATAAGTCCCAGACTTGCCGCCGACATTCTGGTTGCTACAGTCAACGGCTCTATACACGACCTTGAAAGACCTATTGTCGAAGATGCCACCATCAAACTCCACAAATGGGAAGACCAGGAGGCAAAAAGCACATTCTGGCACTCCTCAAGCCATCTTATGGCTGAGGCTCTCGAAATACTCTATCCGGGCGTCAAGTTTGGCATAGGTCCCTCCATCGAGAATGGCTTCTATTACGACGTGGACCTGGGAGAGAGACAAATAGTGGAGGCCGACCTGGCGAAGATAGAGAAAAAGATGATCGAGCTTGCCCAGCAGAAGGAGCGCTTCACCAGAATCGATGTCTCCAAAGCCGAGGCGATGGCCAAATATAGCGCCAAGGGTGATGAATACAAATGCGAACTCATAGGTGACCTGGAAGACGGCACCATCACTTTCTACACCAACGGTGTATTCACCGATCTCTGCCGTGGTCCTCACCTGAGAGACACATCGGTAATTAAGGCAGTAAAACTCACAACCATTGCAGGCGCATACTGGAGGGGTGACGAGAAGAACAAGATGCTCACCCGCATCTATGGTATTACTTTTCCAAAAAAATCACTCCTCGACGAATATCTCATAATGCTCGAAGAGGCCAAAAAAAGAGACCACCGAAAACTTGGAAGAGAACTCGAACTCTTTGCCTTTTCCCCGAAAGTGGGCCAGGGTCTGCCCTTGTGGCTTCCCCGCGGCGCAGCTTTAAGAGAGCAACTGGAGATGTTCCTTAAAAAAGTACAGAAGGAGCATGGCTATCTGCCGGTGATCACTCCACATATCGGCCAGAAGGAGCTCTATGTAACGTCGGGGCACTATGCAAAGTATGGCCAGGACTCATTTCGTCCCATAAGCACACCTCAGGAGGGTGAAGAGTTCCTTCTCAAGCCAATGAACTGCCCCCACCATTGCGAGATATACAAGACCAAACCCCGCTCGTACAAGGATCTTCCCCTGCGCCTTGCAGAGTTTGGAACCGTGTACCGCTACGAGCAGAGCGGTGAACTCCACGGATTGACACGCGTACGTGGCTTCACTCAGGACGACGCGCACATTTTCTGCCGCGAAGACCAGATAAAAGAGGAATTCTGCAAGGTAATCGACATTGTACTCTATATCTTCAAAACTCTCGACTTCAAGGACTTTAACGTCCAGATTTCTCTCCGCGATCCCAACAATCACGATAAATATATCGGCTCCGACGAAAATTGGGAAAGGGCGGAGAGCGCCATCATTGAGGCAACTAAAGAAAGAGGGCTAGAAACTACCGTAGAGCTCGGCGAAGCGGCTTTTTATGGTCCTAAGCTCGACTTTATGGTTAGGGATGCCATTGGACGCAAGTGGCAATTGGGCACCATCCAGGTGGACTACAACCTCCCTGAACGCTTCGAACTCGAGTATGTAGGCAGCGATGACAAGAAATACCGCCCCATAATGATTCACCGCGCTCCCTTCGGATCCATGGAGAGATTTGTCGCCGTTCTCATTGAGCACACTAGTGGAAAGTTTCCTTTATGGCTCGCTCCCGATCAAGTTATTGTGCTGCCTATCAGCGAAAAATACAACGATTTTGCAAAAAAAGTTTGTGAATTGCTTAATAATTCCGATATTCGCAGCTCCATAGACGATCGTAACGAGACTATTGGCAAGAGGATACGCGAAAATGAGATTAAGCGTATTCCCTATTTGCTGGTGGTTGGAGAGAAGGAAGAGTCAACAAATTGTGTCTCCGTAAGGAAGCAGGGAGAAGGTGACAAAGGCACAATGACAATAGAAGAATTCGTTACTTTCATAAAAGAGGAAATCGAGCAACAGCTCAGTTAACTATATTTATTAACTAATTATAGGAGGATAACACTATAGCGACAAACTACAAACCACAAAAACCCAAACCATTATACAAGGGGCCGCGACAGCCTGATCGCAGATTGCCTCGCGACCGCAAGGAAGAGGGTTTAAGGATCAACGAAGCCATTACTGCACCGCGTGTAAGAGTTGTCGGGGATAATATTCCGGAGCAGGGCATATATCCGCTTTCACAGGCTTTGGATATGGCTCAATCACAAGAGCTTGATCTGGTTGAGATTTCGCCTAATGCCGATCCTCCCGTATGCAAGATACTGGATTACCAGAAATATCTGTATCAGCAGAAAAAAAGGGCGAAGGAACAAAAGGCAAATGCTGCCAAAATAGTGATTAAGGAGATTAGGTTCGGCCCCAACACTGATGAGCACGATTTCCAGTTTAAGTTGAACCACGCAAAGAATTTCCTCTCCGAGGGATCAAAAGTTAAGGCCTATGTCTTTTTCAGAGGACGTTCGATACTCTTCTCCGACCAGGGTGAAAAACTCCTTTTAAGGTTTGCACTGGAACTCGAAGAGTATGGAAAGGCAGAACAGATGCCAAAGTTGGAAGGAAAGAGGATGATAATGATGATTGCCCCCATCAAAAAGAAATAATTTTTTTAACAACCATATTAAAACAAGTTAACACATTTAACTATGCCAAAAATCAAGACCAACTCCGGTACAAAGAAGCGTTTTACGCTCACCGGTTCTGGAAAAATAAAAAGAAAACATGCTTACAAGAGTCATATTCTGACAAAGAAGACCAAGAAGCAAAAAAGAAGACTCACTCAGTTCGGTTTAATTGACAAAGCCGATGAAAAGAGAGTGAAACTCTTGTTAGTAAAGTAATTGATTGATGTTTAACCCGGATGTCCAGCTTGTACAAGTCTCATAACGAGCGCTGGCCTCCAAAACCAAAATTTCATTATGCCAAGATCGGTTAACTCGGTAGCTTCAAGAGCACGCCGTAAGAAAATTTTAAAGCAAACTCGCGGTAATTTTCTCTCAAGAAAGAATGTTTGGACCGTAGCCAAGAATACCTATGAAAAAGGTTTGACCTACGCATACCGTGACCGCAAAACCAAGAAACGCAACTTCCGTTCACTTTGGATTGTACGTATCAATGCAGCTGCACGTCAGCATGGCATGAGTTATTCCCAGTTTATGGGCAAGCTCGCAAAGCAGAATGTTGGCCTCAACCGCAAAGTTCTCGCCGACCTCGCCATGAACAATCCTCAGGCATTCGAAGCTATTGTAAATTCTGTAAAATAGTTCTCCTTGACCTTTAAGGAAATATATGGGAACAAATGGGTACGGTTCGGGTTCTGGACCGTACTCTATACTTTGTGGGTAATATGGATCCGCAACTGGTGGTGGATATTCGGACTAATCGTCATTTTCGACATATTTATCACCAAAAAGGTGAAGTGGGCCTTCTGGAAGAAGAAATACAAAGAGGGTGAGAAACGCAACGTATGGCTTGATTGGCTTGATGCCCTCATTTTTGCAGTAATAGTTGTAAGTTTCATCAACATCTTTTTTTTCCAGGCCTTCAAAATTCCCTCTTCCTCAATGGAGAGTTCTCTTATGACAGGAGATTATCTGTTTGTAAGCAAGGTAGCCTACGGACCCAAAATGCCGCAGACCCCGGTATCAATGCCCTTCATTCACAATGTTTTTCCCGGAACACTCAAGAAGAGCTACTCCACCATACTGCAATTTGATCATAAACGCATCGCCGGCTTCGGCAATGTCAAGCGTGACGATTATGTGGTCTTCTGCTTTCCTCATGGCGACACGGTGCTGACCCAAGCTCCGATCGAGGATTATTACACACATGTGAGAATGAATGGCCGTGACTACACAGTCAAGACTTTTGGACCGCTGATCTCCCGCCCTACCGACAAGAAGGACCATTACGTTAAAAGATGCGTTGCCATTGCAGGTGACACTCTCGAAATAGTAGATGGACAACTCTTTGTCAATGGGACACCTCAGAAGGAATATCCGGGCATCCAGAATAGCTGGAGGGTTGTTACCAACGGTACAGCCATCAATCCGGTACACCTTAGGGATATCGGCATCAACTCATCCGAGGTGTGGTACGACCCCACTCTACCGGGCTATCCTCAATTGCCGCTTACAAAGGGAATGCTCTCATCAGTTCAAGCATTGGGTAATGTCGTGTCAGTAACTCCGAATGTAGATGTGTATCCGCCAGACTATCCCGATTCCTACAGAATGCTCTTCCCCTTCGTGGAGAAAGGCTGGACCAAGGATAACTATGGCCCTATCTGGATTCCCGCCAAGGGAACGACAGTACAGCTCAATGCAGACAATATCGACTTCTACAGGAGGATCATCGACGTCTATGAGGACAATGATTTTGAAGAAAAAGAGGGTATTTATTACATAAACGGTGAAGAGACAACTACCTACACCTTCAAGCAGGACTATTACTTCATGATGGGCGACAACCGTCATAATTCACTTGATTCACGCTACTGGGGATTCGTTCCCGAGGATCACATTGTGGGCCGACCTGCGGTTATCTGGTTTTCCAAGGATAACAACAAGTCTTTCCCCAAGAACATCAGATGGAGAAGAATCTTGAAGTTTGTCTGATAAAGGCGGTGAAATTTGGATTTTATAAGAAAAAACCATACATTTGCAGCCCCAAAAAAGATTATAATATTAAAAATAGATAACAATGGCACGAGTTTGTCAAGTAACAGGAAAGAAAAGGATGATTGGAAACAACGTTTCCCACTCCAAGAGACGCACGAAACGCGAATTCGCTCCCAATCTCAAGACCAAGAAATTCTGGTCTGAGGAAGAGCAGAGATTCATCACCCTCAAAGTATCTTGCAAGGGTATGAAGACCATCTACAAGAACGGTCTCTCCGCTACCATCAAGAAATCACAGGAAAAAGGTTTGATTAAAG
>JAGONS010000027.1 GCA_017992915.1 Bacteroidales bacterium
TAATTTTCAGATTGAAAAAAACGGTCTGATTAAAAACGAGTGCAAGATGTGCAACACAAAGACAGGCAGCGTCATCACTAATCTGATACACATCATAACACTGCAGGTTCCCTGTGTCAACATTAAAAACATTGCCAAAAGTGGGAAAGATTATGAAAGTTTATTAGTTTTGCTAAAACTAATGACTGACAGGAAAATGGGAATGACTTATAAGGATTTTATGGCAGCAGTTGATAGAATTGATGTATCTAATGAACTCAAGAGATACTTCAAGGATCTTATCTGCAAGGCGGCAATGACATCACTTTCCGAAAGTGAGCGAGAACAATATCGCCAACATCTTCTTGAGGTCCCTTGGGAAGATGTTGTCGAATCTGCACGGGAGAAAGGATTAGAAGAAGGGATGAAGGAAGGAATGAAGGAAGGAATGGAGAAGGGTAAAGCCGAAGGAATACGTCAAGTTGCAAAGTCTATGTTGTCGAGGGGCATCCCATTGGAGGACATTTCTATAGTTACAGGCTTACCACAGAAGGAAATAAGTAAGCTCTCCTAACTTTGTCATCAGGATTCTCCCCCTAAAACGGATATATAAGCGGCAACACAAAAATCATTACCACCAGGAAAAGCAACTGCAAGGGGAGGCCTACTTTGATGTAGTCCATGAAATTGTATTTTCCCGCCGACATAACCATTGCGTTGGGCGGTGTTGAGAAGGGGCTGGCAAGACACATACTTGCTGCAACTGCCACACCGATAAGGAAAGGATATGGACTTACATTCATAGATATGGCTGCCTGTAAGCCAATCGGAGCAAAAAGAATGGCGGTAGCGGTATTGCTTATAAACATGGTAAGCAGAGAGGAAGCTGCCATAATTCCGGCAAGAACGGCATAAGGACCGTACGAACCCACTGCATCAACAATACCGTTGGTTACCAATGCTGAAGTGCCGGTTTTCTCCATCGCAGTTGCCAGAGGCATCATACCCGCAAAAAGAATGACGCTTTCCCAGTTGATTGTACGATATGCGTCTTTAACCGTTCTGAAACAGCCTCCCAAAACCATTAGAACAGCCGCTATCAGCACGGCGATCACAGGCGGTAACCAATTGAAAACCATGGCCAACACCATCAATATCAAAACAACGGCTGCGTAAGGAGCTTTGTGGTCGAGAGTTATTTTAGAGGCTTCGGTCTGGGGCTGTCCGATGACCACAACGTCTCTTTCAAGACGGCTGAGACGGTCGATATCCTCCCATGTCCCTTGAACCAGCAACATATCGCCTGCTTGCATCTTGACATCTTTTATATCCTGAACGATGTAATGGTCTTTACGCTGAATACTTAAGATGTTCACATTGTAATTTTGCCGGAATTGAGAATCCTTTACCAATCGGTTGTGCAGACGGCTGTTTTGAAGAATGACAACCTCCGCCATTCCTATCTCATCGAACTTGAATTTACCTCCAAATTTCGGACGCTCAATTTCTTTTTCAATTTGAGTGTCCAGGAATGAAAGATTATTCTCCTCCACGAAGTTCACTACATTTTTGTACTCACCAATGATATACAGAACGTCATTCTCAGTCAAAATAGTCTGCGCTTTGGGCAAAACGGCCCTGACGGAGCGGCTCAACGGAGAAGAAGAGCGGATGTGAATCTCACTGATGATGACCGAGTATCGTTTGGAAATATCAATTTCAGAGAGTTTTTTGCCTGCAATGGGGGAGTCTTTCGATACTACGATTCTGTATAAATTTTCAATCAAACAATAATCGGAAGCGAGTTGTTCCGGTGATTTGACGGTTGTCCTTCCATCACCCTGATCTTTCTTATCTGTTTTGTCGAGCATTTTGGACAACGGCCAGAGCAGTAATATTCCCAAAACCAACAGAATCATTCCTACGGGTAAAGTGGTAAAGAACTGCAATCCCTCATATCCCGCTCCAATCAAGGTATCGTGCATGATAAGAGTCGGCGGAGTACCGATCAACGTCATCATTCCTCCGATACTGCTCGCATAAGCCATCGGCATCAGGAGCCTGCTTGCACTGGTGTTGGATTTGACGGCCATGCTCACCACAATCGGCATCAACAACGCCACCGTACCGGTATTGCTCAAAAAGAGACCTATGAAAGCGGTTACCAGCATAACCAGCAAAAACAATTTGTAACTGCTGTTTCCTGCAAGTTTCAACAATCGATTACTCACTGCTCCGGCAAGCCCGGTTTGCGACAGCGCGCCTCCCACGATAAAGAGAGCAGCAATCATGATCACAACGGAGTTGGAGAATCCCGCCAAAGCCTCAGCCGGTGTCAGGACCTTTGTCAGCACCAATGCCAACAAACAACAAAGTGCCACGATATCGGAGCGAATTTTACCCCAAACAAGCAGAGCAGCAGTTACGATCAGAATAATAATAGTTGCAGTCATAAGAAATGAGGGCTATTAGAATACTAAAAAGATAGCCGGCGGCTATTTCGTATACAAAAGAAAGACATTTTATTTGATTTTTCAAATAAAGATCCGACAACCTTCTACCTTCTCCTGAATTCCGAGCAAATGATTGCTGTAGCTATGGCTACGTTGAGAGAATCCGGCGCATTGGCTGAGGAGTGTGAGAAGCCGGGAATGGAGAGGCGATGTGTTACGACCTCTTCCAGAGCAGGAGAAATGCCGTGGGATTCGGAACCCATCACTATCAGTCCGTTGGGGGTGAGATTCTCTTCATAGATGGATTTTCCCTCCGGGAAGGTGCCGAATACCGGCATTCCGGCGGTGTGAAACTCTGAAGCGATCTGCAGAAGGTCGCAATAGATGATTTGCGTGCGGAAAATGGAACCCATGCTGGCTTGTACCACCTTTGGATTGAAACAATCCACAGTATCGTGCGATGCGAAGATAGTCCCGATCCCAAACCAGTCGGCGAGCCGAATGATAGTCCCCATGTTGCCGGGGTCACGAAGTGAGTCGAGTGCCAGTGAAAGGGGCCGGGAAGCAATCAGCTCTTCAATATGAAATGCATCAGGCTCAGCGGGCTTACGTACCAGAGCCAGGGCGGGAGAGGGGGAACTCAGAAACGTGATGCGGGACATCGCCTCTTCCCCGATTTCGGAGATTCGGAATACTTTAATGACCTCTAAGCCCGATTGGAGCGCTTCCTCCACGGATTTTTCGCCTTCAACGACGATGAGTCCCACTTCGTCCCGAAATTTCTTGCGGTCAAGTGAGCGGATGAGTTTTATTTCGTTTCTGGAAATCATATCCAAAGGTAACAATTAACCTGATTATAAGAATAATTTTATCTAAATTTGCAGGATAATGAAGAGGAGATTTGCATTTATATTTATTATGGCAATTGTTGTCGCTTCCTGCAGTACCACAAGGATCCTGCAAGAAGATGAATGTAGGCTTGTGGAAAATAAAATCGTGATTACAAATAATGATGACTTTCCTGCCTCTTCACTATTGCCCTATATCAAGCAGAAGCCAAACGACTATTTCATAGGCCGCTGGAATCCTTTCCTCTATGTTTACAACTGGAGTTCGGGACGCGACACGGGATGGGACAGATTTGTAGAGAAACTCGGAGTTGCTCCGGTGATCTATGACTCTACCTCCATTGATGCGAGTAAAAAGGGTATGCTTTCGCACCTCGAATACTCCGGCTATTATGGTTCGGATATTTCGCACTCCGTGCTTAAAAAGGAGAAGAAAGCGAGAGTAAATTATGATGTAACTTTAGGTAAACGCTATCTGATCGACAGCATAAGTTACGAGGTCCCTGACTCGCTTATGCGTGATTTGCTGGCTTCGGATTCAGCCAATTATACGGTAAATGTGGGCGACATACTTTCGGAAAAAGACCTTGAGGAGGAATCCGAACGTCTTGCACTCCTCTACCGTAACCACGGCTACTATGGTTTTACCAAAAACTATTTCTTTTTCTATGCCGATACTGTAAGACAAAAGGATAAAGCCGATCTGACCGTAGCCCTGGAAAATTATACCCGAAACGAATCGGAAGAGAGTGCACGTCCCCATAAGCAGTATCACATCGGTTCGGTCTCCATTGTCCCGATGTCCGGACTCAAAGTGCGTGAAAAGTTTCTCTGGCAGGTGAATACCGTAAAGCCCGGTGAGCTCTACAACGAACAGGTGATCAATTCTACTTACGAACGTTTCGCCAGCATCCGACTCTTCAGCAGTGTCAACGTGCAGCTCAGCGAAACAGACTCCTCTACGGTGGACTGTCGCATAATGCTCTCTCCTTCCAAACTCCAGGGTGTAAGGGCCAATCTGGAG
Source organism: Bacteroidales bacterium (assembly GCA_017992915.1). GTDB lineage: Bacteria > Bacteroidota > Bacteroidia > Bacteroidales > UBA932 > Cacconaster. The sequence continues at coordinate 4,305 of JAGONS010000027.1, forward strand.
GGTTCATTCAACTCTTCCGGACTCTTCGGAGTAACCCCTTCGCTCTCCTATTATCACAAGAACATCTTCGGGGGAGGAGAGTACTTTTCGCTCGGATTCAGAGGCAACTTCCAGTTCAAATTTAAGGACCCCACACGCTCCAACGAGTTCGCCATATCCTCCTCCATCACATTCCCGAGGTTCCTATTCCTGCCTATAAGCCTTTTCCAGCATACGCTTCCGCGCACTGACGTCAATCTCTCCTACAACTATCAGAACCGTCCGGAGTACACACGTATAATCATTTCCACAGCTTACGGCTATAACTGGAATCACAATAAGAGGCTTTATTACCAGATAAACCCTCTTCAGTTCAACGTGGTGCGCATTTACAATATGGATGATGATTTCTACTCGAAACTCGTAGACCCTTATCTGATCAATTCTTACCGCAATCACTTCGACTTCGGCGGAGGCGGAATGTTATATTTCACCACCAACAGCGCTACCAACCCCAAGGATACATACTTTTACCTCAGATTGCAAACCGATTTCGCAGGCAATATGCTCTCACTCTTCAACGGCGGGTTGAAAAAGGATGAAAAAGGCTCCCACCTGATCTGGGGAGTGCCCTATTCACAGTACGTCCGCAGCGAAATCACACTGGTTGAGACTCTGCGATTTGGAAGGCAGAATAGGTTGGCTCTGGCGGGAAGATTCCTCGCGGGAGTCGGTTATGCCTACGGTAATTCGAACGTTCTTCCTTTCGAGAAGTTCTTCTACGCAGGAGGCTCCAACAGCATGAGGGGATGGCAGTCGCGCTCCGTGGGCCCCGGATCTGCACCGGTAAGCTCCTCTTTTGCCATAGCCAATCAAACGGGAGATATGCGGCTTGAGGCCAATCTCGAGTTTCGCTTCCCCCTCTTCTGGAAGCTGCAGGGCGGGCTTTTCATAGATGCCGGTAATGTCTGGAATCTGCAGCGTGCATCTATTGACGGAGTTGCGAGGGATGAACGCGGTATTTTTACGGCAGAAAATTTCGGAAAGAGCATTGCGGCCAACTGGGGCTTGGGCCTGCGTTTGGATTTCGACCTGTTGCTGGTACGTCTGGATGCCGGTATAAAGGCATTTGATCCTGTTACACAGCAATGGCATTCTCCCGATATGTGGTTCCGCAAAAACGGCTATGCGATTCATTTCGGCATAGGATATCCTTTTTAATCTGAAAAACAAATCAAAAATTAAAGATAATCATGAAACACTTCAAACTCTTCTTTCTTGCAGTTGCCGTTTTTGTCGCAGTCTCCTGCAATTACGAAAGGGGAGAGGCGGACTATGATGTAGTCCCTCTTCCTCAATCCATAACCCTTCTCGGAGGTGAACCCTTCGTGCTTAATTCAAAGACAAAGATTGTCTATGATGCAAATGAGCCTCAGATGGAGCGCAATGCAGTTTTTCTCTCGGAATATATCAAGCAAATTACCGGTCTGAAACTCAAATATGAGCCCGCTGATGGTTCAAATTATGATAACAATATTGTTATTTCTATTGATAGAGAGGGATATATGGAAAATGATGAGGGGTATATGATTTCAGTGGGTAAAGAGGGGGTTGCAATAGTTGCAAAGAGCCCCGCAGGTGTTTTTTACGGCATTCAGACCCTCAGGAAATCTCTTCCTATCGGAAAGTTCGGTACAGTAGAGCTTCCTAATGCCTCAATAAATGACGTTCCTCTCTTTAGTTATCGTGGAATGCATCTCGATGTTTCTCGTCATTTCTTCGACAAGGAATTCGTAAAGAGATATATCGACATAATAGCTCTTCACAATATAAATACATTCCACTGGCACTTGACCGATGACCAGGGATGGCGCGTGGAAATCAAAAAATACCCGAAACTGACCGAGATTGGGTCAATGAGGAGCCATACGGTGGTCGGAAAGGATTTCGAGTCGAGTGATGAGACGCCTCACGGAGGATTCTATACCCAGGAGGACATAAAGGAAGTGGTAGCCTATGCTGCCGAGCGTTATATCACCATTATTCCCGAAATCGACCTCCCCGGCCATATGCTGGCAGCTCTTGCCTCATATCCCGAACTCGGCTGTACGGGCGAACAATATGAAGTTTGGCCCCGCTGGGGTATAACCGAGAAGGTGCTTTGCCCGGGTAAAGATGGTACAGTCCAGTTTTTAAAGGATGTTATGGATGAGATCATGGAACTATTCCCCTCAGAGTATATCCATATAGGAGGTGATGAGTGTCCCAAGGATCACTGGAAGGTTTGTCCCGATTGTCAGGCCCGCATTAAGGCGGAAAAACTCTTTGCAAAGGATGGACACACCGCAGAACAGCGTCTTCAAAGCTGGCTCACGTCCGAGATTGAAAAGTATATCAACGACCATGGCCGCCGTATTATCGGGTGGGATGAGATTCTCGAGGGCGGACTTGCTCCAAATGCTACTGTGATGTCCTGGAGAGGCATTTCAGGCGGTGTTACCGCCGCAAATATGGGACACGATGTGATTATGGTGCCTTATTCTCACTTCTATTTCGACTACTACCAAAGTGAGGATAGAGATAATGAGCCTTTGGCAATCGGAGGTTTTATCCCTGTGGAGAAGGTTTATGAATTCAATCCTTTCCCCGAAGAGGTGGATCCTTCGTTGCACGGTCATATCCTGGGTGTTCAGGCCAATGTGTGGTGCGAATATATCAAGACCACCGACCATGTGGAATATATGGCTCTGCCACGTATGGCTGCCCTCTGTGAAGTGCAGTGGCGCCCTGCCGAGGTTCGTGATTATGAGGACTTCTTGGATCGCATGGAGCACCATCTGGCCCTTTACGACCACTTGGGCTACAACTACGCCAAGCACATTGTTCCCGGTCTGTAGTCGGGAGTTGGTAGTGTGTAGTTGGTTGGTGCGAGGTACGGGGTGATGCGTGGTGCCGGGGAATATAAGAATTTCGTCAGAGTAACATAAGTTTTACAACAAAATTATTGGCCAAAAATTTTCAAGTGTATTTGAAAATATTCAGATTTATTAAATATTTTCAATCATGGTTGAAAATATTGGCTCAATTAGAAAAAAACAGAGTTATTATGGACGATTACAAAATATCAACGAATGAAGGTATTGAACACATATCTGCATGGAATTTGGAAGACTATATTTTGAATTTCTGAGTAAGTTATGCAAAGAGTTTTATCGTTTCTTACGGATCTAATTCCTAATAACAACAAACCCTGGTTTGATGCCAATAAGGGGCGTTATAAGGAGGCACAGGCGATTTTCAACGATTTCGCCTCGGAACTTTTGGAGCGTGTGCAGAGCTTTGACCCCGAGGTGAGAGGCCTCACTCTCAAACAATGCACCTACCGTTTCTATAGAGACTTAAGATTCAGTAAGGATAAAACTCCATATAAGAAGCATTTCGGCATTTTCATCGCAAAAGACGGCAAATGCAGCGGTCATTCGGGATACTATTTCCATATCGAACCCCCTCATGCAGGCTACCTGGGCGGTCATTTGATGTGTTGTGGCGCCTATGCTCCGGAGCCGAAGGTGATGCGAAGCATTAGGGAGGAATTTATGCTAAATGGAGAAGCGCTGGTCCAAACTATGTCAAAGGCCAAGGGATTTGAATTGGAATGGGATGGAGCCCTGAAGAATATTCCGAGAGGATTTCCGCAGGACTCCCCCTATGCCGAATATTTCCGCTTAAAAAGGGTGCTGATTTCGCGCCCATTTGATGACAATTTTCTCTTTGCCCCCGATCTTGCAAAGCGCGCTGCCGATCTATTTGCCACCTGTACCGAATTCAACACCATTCTCAACCGCGCCATCGACTACGCCTACGAAGAATATTAGGGTAGTTCCGAGTGTGTAGTGTGTAGTGTGTAGTGTGGCTGGCCCTATGCCTCCTATTACCAATGACGATCTTAAAAAAGAAAAAATCGTGGCGCGAAATTATAGAAATCGTCGGATAGGTGATTTTTTAAAAGAATTGGAATTAACAGAAGGTCGCTCGACCGGCTTCCCAAAGATATATAGGGCAATGAGAAGCAATGGCTCACCGGATCCTGTCTTTGAAACCGATGAAAATAATCATTATTTTCTCGCAAAACTTCCTATACATCCTGCATTTGTAGGGGATAATGTCGCTCGCGATGTCGTAAAAGATGTCGTAAAAGAATTGTCTGAAAGACAGAAAGTTATATTGGAGTTAATGAGAGAAAATGACAGGATATCAGCAATGGAATTGTCGCAAAAAGTAGGAGTTACACAAAGAACCATTCAGCGAGAAATAGCTAAACTCACCGAAATGGGATGTATATCTCGAATTGACGGACGAAAAATAGGATATTGGAAGGTAATAGAATAATATTGTCCGTACCCCGAACCACTCATTAATCCATCAGGAAGACAAAGGTTGTAATGGCAGCAATACCCTCCTTGAATGTTTCTTGATTGACATTCTCGAAGTTGTCCAGCGAACCGTGGTGATACTTGAAATAGTCACTATTATCAGTCCTAAATGTGTAATATGGTTTTAGGGGCCAATTTCTTTCACCGGTATAGCGTGTCAACGTCAGACCACGGGGTTCTAGATAGGGGGTAAGTACCTCTTCCATCTTACCAAAATAACCGGGGTCTTCCGAAACCGAGAAGCCGACAGGTTTACCTGCTCCTGAGTCAATCTCAAGGTCGAAAATATAGGACTCGTGTTTTTCTTTGGAAATACGGGCGAATTCCTTCAGACCTGAGAGGTTCATTTCCTCATCTTGATATAGGACTATGCGGAGGGTATTTCTCGGCTGCATACGAAGTTTTTTGTATGCACGAAGCACTTCTATCGCGGCCACGCAACTTGAGGCATTATCCTGTGCTCCCTGGCTATTGAACCAGCTGTCCACATGAGCTGAAAGCAATATGATGTGGTCGGGATTGACTTTGCCGGGGATTTCAGCAACTATATTGCGTCCTATTGCCGGTTCAGGCCGGTTGTGTGCTGTGGAGTTGATGGTCACGGTAAGTTTTTTATCCTTTTTCAGAGCCTCCGAGAGCTTGTCAGCCGCATTTGTGGAGATAGCCACAGCAGGAACAGCTGCTATGCTGTCACCGTCGTGGCAGGCACCTGTGTGGGGAGTATCCCCGGGATGATTGCTGATTGAGCGGACAAGAACTGCCTTAGCACCTTTCTCAGTTACGAGTGAAGCCCCTCTTGAGCGTTGCCAGGCGTGTTTGCTGTAACTGTTGCCATCTTCCATCGCACCGTTGAAGAAGACAATTTTGTCTTTGCAACGGAGAGTTTCCAATTCCTCACGAGTGCCTACTTCCACCACTTGTGCGGTGACATCCTCGCCTGAGGTGCCGTTATTGAGTCCGAGAGCAATTGAAGGAAGCTCGATTACAGTGCCATCAGAGAGGTTCATAGTAACCTTCGTAACTCCAGGATCCCAGTTGGGTACTTCGACTTCCTGGTGCCATATATTTTTGATGCCAATCTCTTCTGCAAGGACATAAGTGAAGTAGTCTATTACCTCATCATTATTTTCGCTTCCGGACATTCTGGCCGGATAATCCTTGCATACCCTTTCAAGAGTAGCGACGGCGGTTGTGTTTTCATTCTGAAAATAGTTGTAAATCTTGTCGATTTGCTGCTCAATAGTGACCTTTTTGCAGGAAACTGACAAAAGGAGCACTAAAGTGAGCAGAATAATTCTCTGAATCTTTGAATACATATTTGGTACTATTATTAAAGTGATGAAAATATTGTTTCGGTTTATCAAACAAAGGTACGAATAAAACAGCTCAAATCATTTTCCTTGTTTATCAAAAAGCGCACCAGGTCGATTTAAATTCAATATCTCAGCAATATTCTGAGATTTAGTGCCGGCGACAATGAAGTTGTGCAGACTTCTAATATTGGAAAATTTTATTAAGTGCGATTTTGTATTAGCGTCTATTCAAGGGATTCGGAGCAACTTCCGGCTTATTTGAATCCTCAGAGGACTCCAACATCTTGACATAATCTTCCAGAATAGCGTAAACTTCCTCGATATCGTCAGATAACGAGAGACGCAGATTGGCGTAACTCTTAATTTCAAGACAATCCTGGAGAAATTTGTAAACGGGAATCCTTTTAGTCCAATAATCGGTGTCGAAAAAGATCATCGGAGCTGACTCGTCATCCATGAAATAGTGGTTCTGGGCTGCATCCTGGAATATCTCCTGCATAGTGCCTGCGCTACCCGGAGTATAGATGATACCGCCGTGTGCAATGGTGATAATACCATCTTCACGTATGCTATTGGCAAAATATTTAGCGATATCAGTGGAGAAGATACAGGCAGGCTCGTGACCATAGAACCAAGTAGGCACACCAAGACTCCTGAACTGAGTCTGAGGGTACTTTTCAAGCACCTCAAATGCTGTCTTTAGCCAATTACGGTCCCTATATGAGGGTGCTGTGACTACCATACTGATGGCATCCTCCACTTCCCAATTGCTTCTGCCGGCCATCCATGCCCCAAGATGGGCTGCTTCCATCGCACCGGGGCCGCCACCTGTCACAATAAGACGCCCCTTTTCGGTAAGCAGTTTGCCCAAATAGACAACCCTTCTATAAATATGATCGGAGCGAAGGATTGCGTGTCCTCCCATTACCGCAACCACCATTTTGGGGTCGTACCGGTCTATCAAATCATACATGGCATCGGTTATGGCGTGGTCGTGGATTACACGTGCGAGAGTTTCATAAATATCACGTCCATATTTGCCTTTTGAGATATAGCGCTGGTAGGCGCGTTTATCGTAACTTGTGGCAAGAGTATCGTAATCTTCGATATCGTATCCTTCGTAAAGTGTATAAGGATTATAGAGTTCGCTGGTGTAGATCCTGTAAGGGACATTCATCTTGGGAAAGGTGACGCAGGTATGGTCTATGTTATCTTTTACCTCCATAGGAATGTCACATCCGAGGAACATGCAGTCGGAAAATTTGAAGTCCTTTATCTTATCGTAGATTTGAAAGAAGTCGAGGGTATTGAAAACACAGTGAACGATAATATCGTCTTCTTTGCTTTGCAGCAGTCTTTCCAAATCTTCTATATTGTCAATCTCTTTCAATGAATACTTTCTCATAATTATTTATATTTTTCTATTTAGCATAATAACCTGTGGGAAATCCACCCGCAGCTGCAGGAAGCACTCCGTGGGCTTCGAGTTGTCCCCGGAATACCCTGTCGGCTGCAGAAATATTGGCTTCTGAGGAACTATAACCCACCAGAATGCCCTCGAAGGCATCTATGTCAATTTTGTCAAGTGCGTAGGGATTGTCCATTATAGCCAAAACTACTTTCTGTTCGCGAGCCCACGCTGAAATAAAGTCGTAAATCTCCTGAGGAGGGATGGCCGCATAATTCTCTCTATCGTTTTTAGGTGCTCTCATTTCCGGAAGGTAGATTACCACATATTCAAGCCCCCGAGCACGCTTGCGTGCATTTTCGAGGAGATCTTTCGTGATTCTCCGAGGTAAGATTATGGTATCTGCAGCTCCAACGGCGCTCAGAGTCTCAAGGTTTTGGTCAGGGCCCCATTCGGGGTGCTTAACGAGGGTCATCGACTCCTCAGCTACTTTATTGATGATATCCAATACCTCGACTGTCTCAACCTGAGCAAAAGCATCCACAGGGTCAATCTGGGGAGTGCCATCGAGGAGGCCCATTTGTTCCTTCATCCTGAGTATTTTGCGCAGACTCTCGTCAACGCCCTCAATGGAGATTTCTCCTCTACGTACGGCTTTGCGAAAGGCAGCTATGACCTTACGCTTATCTCCGGGAGGCATCAGCAGGATATCGGATCCCGCTTTGAAAGACTCTATGGCTACCCTTTCTTTAGGGACATATTCCGTGACACCCTTCATACCGAGTGCATCTGTTACGACTATTCCCTCAAATCCGAGCTCTTCCTTGAGCAGACCGGTAATGATGGGGTAGGAGATGGAACTGGGCACTCCTGTGGGGTCAAGCGAGGGAACGCTCAAGTGGGCTACCATCACCATTGCCACGCCTTCCCTTATCACATGTTTGAAGGGATAGAGTTCCAGCGAGTCGAGGCGTGCACGGTCAAATGTGAGCACCGGTAGTGCCTTATGTGAGTCTGTTTCGGTATCCCCGTGGCCGGGAAAATGCTTGGCTGAGGCGAGCGTACCGCCCTCTTGCATCCCTTTTATAATGGCTGCGCCATAAAGAGCTACTTTCTCGCGGTCATCACCAAATGAACGTTGTCCGATAACGGGATTTAGAGGGTTGTTATTGATGTCAATAGTTGGCGCATAGTTGATGTGAATGCCCAGACGCACAAACTGTTTAGCCATCGCGCTACCCACCTGATATACGAGATCGGGTGAGGAGAGGGCTCCCAATTGCATATTGCGGGGAAACTGAGTAAGGGTATCGAAACGCATCGAGGCTCCCCATTCTCCATCCACAGAGATAACTAGAGGGATTTTCGACATTTTCTGGAATCGGTTGGCGCGCTCTATATAGTTGTCGATATCCATTTCCATCAGGATCAATCCACCAATTTTGTCTCTTTTTATGAGTTTGTCAAAATAGGGATCTCCCAAATCATATCTGTCGCTGTATTCTATGATGAAAAGTTGTCCCACCTTCTCTCTAAGGGACATTTTCTCTATAATCTTTTCAACCCTGTCCTCCTCAACTTTCCCGGGTTCCACCTTTTCCGGCCTTTTCCCTGAAAAGAATGCCGCAAAAATGGCCAAAGCCACAACGATAAATCTTATTTGTTTCTTATTCATACTACACACTACATACTACTCACTACAGACTACACACTACACACTACACACTACACACTACATACTACATACTACTCACTACACACTATTCTAAGGTTTTGGAAGCAGCAGGTGGAGCCGTCATTAGGCATTGTGATGACAATGCGTACCGCTTTTACAGGTGCTTCAAATCCGCTGATTTCAGCATAATATCTCTTGAATTCCGGCCCCTTTATGAAGGTTTCTCCGTCGTAGGAATACTCCACATAGCCGTCACTAACACCATAAAAGGGGATATGGGCATATCCGGTAGGAACACCTATTTTTGTGCACTGTACCGGCTCGTCGAAAATATAGGTAAGGGTCTGACCCGCTTCCAAACGTTTGTCGCTACGCGCTATTTGACGGAAATTGTAACCGGTGATATTGGTCAGAGGAGTATTGGATCTCATCTTAATGTCTGTTTCTACTCTCACTGCCGGCTTTAGCCAATGGTGAAGTACCACACCTTCTGGAGCGACTGAGATACTCTGCAGATTATCACCCCAGAAGGTAGCGAAACGGAATTTTTCAGGAGAATCGGTGACGATGGTGCCATTTAATACTTTCGATGTACTAACGGGATCGCTACCGTCGGTTGTATAACGCACAACGGCTGCGGGATAGGGGAGAACTACATCTATCTGCTGATCGTTATATGTTACAACAGGGGGTTCAACGCGGAAGGCTATTCCCATCTTGTCCAGGCGGCGGTAGTGACTGCTCACCAGACGGCGGTGGAAATCCTCATAGTCCCTCTTTTCCCTGCTGCTCCAGCCTACCTCCGCAAGCGCTGCCAGACGGGGGAATACCTGATACTCCGCAAATCGGGGAGGATACTGCATCAATTCCGTCCAAAGCCCTCCTTGAGGGCCGAGTACCAGCTTTTCCTGTTCAGGAGTAAGTTCGCCCAAACCCGCTGTAGGGTCATAATTGTATACACGGTCAAGCGGAATGACAGCAGCCCAGTTGTGACCTCTCTCTGCCGGCGAATGCTGCATGTCGAGATAGCAGTATTCGCTAAGTTGCATCACCGTGGGGTAACCCTTGCTAACGGACTCCTTAGCCTTCTTATATCCTCTCCAGGCCACCACAAGAGCATCTGTGCCTACTCCACCCGCATCCTGAATGTCGTCAAATCCTGCGAGACGCTTTCCATGCTTGTTTATAATTTTCTCCATTCTGCGGACAAAATGGCCGAGAAGCTCGTGAACCTCCTTGTAGCCCTCTTTTTCCATAAGTGCGCGACAGCCGGGGCACTGTGCCCAATAGTCCCACACAACCTCATCGGCTGCAATGCTGATATAGGGACCCGGGAAGAGTGATGCTATCTCCTTGAAAATATTGTCCAGGATTTTGTAGTTGGATTCATTGCTTACACACCATACATTATCAAACTCCCCGCAGGCACTGGCCTTGTCTGTAGAAGTGCCGCATGTTACGCCATCCAGTACTGCTGTAGAGGAGAGTGCGTGTCCGGGCAGGTCGATTTCCGGAATAATGGTGATATTGCGTTGCGCCGCGTAGGCTACGATCTCTTTGATATCCTTCTGTGAATAATAACCGCCGTAGCGTTCGTTGCCCGAAAGATAGGTGGCGGGGATAACCTCATTACGGCCTCGCCAGGCGCCTTTTTCGGTCAATTGAGGATATTTCTTTATTTCTATTCTCCACCCGTTGTCATCCGTCAAGTGCCATTGGAAAACATTTAGTTTGTGAAGTGCCATCCAGTCTATGAACTGCTTGACATATTCTTTATCAAAGAACGTACGGGAGACGTCCAGCATAAATCCTCTGTGAGGGAATCGCGGTGTATCCTCAATGATGACATTTTGCAGCGAATATTCGCGCAGACGAAGCTTTTCTCCGCTGTATACTTCCTGGGGAAACATCTGGAGCAGAGTCTGCACTCCATAGAAAAGTCCCGCATCATCGGAGGCTCTTATAGTCACTCCCTTGTGACATACGACAAGAGAGTAGCTTTCTGGCTTGAATCCTTTCTCTTTACGGAGCACTATGGCATTGCCCTTGGTAGTAACCGGGGCCTTACCGAGTGTGATGCCATATTCGAAAATCGGGCTGATATGCTGTTGGAGATAGGAAGCGCTAAAGCTACCATCGATATCGGGGATAATGACGGTGTGTTTATTTATGGTAAAAACGCCCTCCTGTTCAATGACGCTTTGCGGAATGGGAACCAGGTCCGAAATGCCTTGTGCATGGAGTGAGGCTGCAGAGGCTGTCAGGAGTGCTGCGGTGATCATGAGTTTTAAATAATTCATTATGTAAAATAAGATTTCTTTTGTAATCAGTGCGGTAAAATTGCGAAAATAGTCCTTTTTTCCGACAAAAGTTACATCATATTAGTTTTTTTTCTATTTTCGCCCCCAATATCAACCAATGTTCTTTTTATGGACTCAAATGAAGAAAGTACTAATTTCCTTCGTGGCCTTGATGTTATGCTTCCAGGCCTTCTCTCAGGACTCTGAGTCGTCGGCAAATTATGCCGGACTGACTCTCAT
>JAGONS010000001.1 GCA_017992915.1 Bacteroidales bacterium
GATCCTGTGATTTTTCCCAAAAAATTCGCACAATTGACCCAGTCCGGCAAAGCCTCCCTGCAGGATGTGGAAATCGCCGCCGTAATTGCGGCACATCTTGCCTGGGGCAGAAGAGATATGACGGTGAAGAATTGCAACAGAGCTTTTGACGAGATGGAGTGGCAACCATACCGCTATATCATGGAAGGTGAATGGCGCAATGAAAAGATATCACTCCACAGAACAATTAAATGGAGTGACTTTGCAGCCATTTGTTTCAGGCTTCGCGATTTCTACATGCAATATGACTCTCTCGAATCACTTACTCCCGACCTTTTCAGAACTGAAATATACGGACAGAAAAGCGATCCGAAGGCAGCCAACAAAAAGATACACCTGCTCAGACGCTGGATGGTGCGTGATGACGGCATAATTGACCTGGGATTGTGGAAAAACAGCTCTCCTGCCGACCTTATCATTCCGCTTGATGTCCATGTCCATCGTACTGCTGCAATGCTCGGCATTACCTCACGTAAAAGTACCGATTTATCAACAGCATTGGAGATTACCTCCTTTCTCAAGGAAATATTTCCTACAGACCCTTGCAAGGGAGATTTTGCACTTTTCGGCTATGGTATAACACACAAAAAAGAGGAGAATGCCGACAATTGTTGTTGACAAAAGGTTCTATAAAATTTGCTGATTACATAATTATTTTTACTATTTTTGTTTTTGACTGAGGTGATATGCCTAGACTTTATATAATAGCAGGCTGCAACGGAGCAGGGAAAACCACCGCGTCCTACACGATATTACCCGACATGCTCAATTGTGATGAGTTTGTCAATTCGGACGAGATTGCAAAGCGTTTGTCTCCCAATAAACCGGAAGAGTCTGCCGTAAGGGCTAGCAGGTTGATGATGGAGAGGATTGAAGAGTTGATTGACAAAGGTGAAACCTTCGGAGTTGAGACCACTTTGGCCACCAGAACACTAGTAAGAGTAATAGCTGAAGCACAGCAAAAGGGCTATGTAGTGACTCTGGTATTTTTTTGGCTAAAAATGCCGGAATTGGCAGTAGAGCGGGTAAAACTCAGGGTTGAAGCAGGCGGACACTACGTCCCCGAAGCTACCATCAGAAGACGTTATGATGTGGGGATCAGGAACCTTTTCAATCTCTATATTCCGGTGTGCGATTACTGGATAATGATAGATAACTCCAACAACCCGAGCACTATTATCGCCGAAGGTGGAACGAGTGTTGTGACTAAAATACATAATAAAACCTTATATAACCTATTAATCAATTATGAGCGAACTAGAGACGAGAGAACTTAGAGAAACCATTCTTCTAGGTTTGGACATCACTTTTGAAAGGCTCGTACAAGAAAAAAAACAAGACAATTCCGAATTGGCGTTTGCACGTAAAGGACAGATTGTCAGAGTAAAAGCCGATGAAATTTGTTAAACTTGTAAGACTCTGCCAGCGAAATGAGAGATTATTAACCCAAACACTACTGCAGCAATGCAGTAGTTTTTTTGTATATGAAAGACTACTTTGAATTGTTTAACATAACCAAGGAGCAATTGATCCTGCTTATGGAAGAAGCTCTCTCTTCCGGAGGCGAGTATGCCGATATTTTTTGTGAATACAGCACGCAGGAAGTGCTCGCGCTACGTGACGGTGAGGTCAATGCCATCCGCAACGACATAGATTTCGGTGCCGGCATCAGGGTCATTCGCAATGGTCGTACAGGTTATGCATATTCGGAAAGCACGGATATAAGACATTTGCAAGCTGCCGCACAGGCTGCCGCCCGTATCGCGGAAAGTCCGGCCGGCGATAGAAAAAAAATCCCATTTACCCCTCTAAAATTAGCCGACTATTATTCCCGTACCCATTCATCAGCTGATGTTGACGTTTTCTCAAAAAAAGGATATCTCAAGGAGATCCACACAAGACTCTCCGAAGGAGATGGCAGGATAGTACAGATTATAGGACAAAGCTCCTCTTCTATGAGTAAAATAATGTTCTTCAACTCCCTGGGGGAATTTTATTGCGACGAAAGGCCACTCTCTTCAGTAGCCTTTACTGCGGTATTCAGCCGGAATGGCGTTACCGATAATTACACTAGTTCGAAAAGTTTCAGGATGGGAAATGAAATGTTTACCCCCGCCCTTGCAGATGAGATTATTAATGAAATACTCGAAGCCATTCCCACAGTGCTGGAGGCAGTTCGTCCCCAGGGAGGTGAAATGATGGTGGTAATGGGAGCAGGTGGATCCGGAATTCTGCTCCACGAAGCCATAGGACATGCATTCGAGGCAGATTTCAACCGTAAGGGAATCTCCATATTTTCCGACAAGATGGGCAAAAAGATCTGCAGCGAAGCTATAAGTATAGCAGACGATGCCATCATTCCCGCCAACAGAGGTTGTCTCAATGTAGATGATGAAGGAGTGCCGGGACAGAAGACTATGCTGATTACGGAAGGAGTACTTACCTCTTATCTACATGATCGCATCAGCGCCGTGCACTACAAAGTCGCCCCTACCGGAAATGGGCGCAGAGAGTCATTCAGGTTCGAACCCCTCCCAAGGATGCGCGCCACCTATATGGAAAACGGCTCCGCAACCTCCGAGGATATTATTTCCGGCGTACGAAAAGGCATCTATGTGGACAAATTTCGGAATGGACAGGTAAAGATCGGAGCAGGTGACTTCACATTCTTCGTCAAGAGCGGACGTATGATCGAGAACGGACGCCTCACCCGCCCTATCAAGGACATCAATATAATAGGCAACGGGCCCAGAGCGCTTGCCGATATTCTGGAGGTAGCATCCGACGGAAAAATGGAAGATGGCACCTGGACCTGCGGTAAGGGTCAACAGTGTCCCGTCTCGTGCGGTATGCCCACGGTACTTGTAAAATCATTAACGGTAGGAGGAAGCAACGGATGAGAGATATCACTATGAAAGCGCTCCAGATGGCGCTGGATGCAGGAGCATCGGATGTACGGGTGGTTTTCGAGAAGGGAAACGGCGATATGGTCACAATCCTCAACGGAGAAATAGACCGACTATATCAAGCTGCCAGTTCCGCTCTCAATTTCCATATTTTTGCCGAGGGCAGGTACGGCTCATTTTCCACCAATCTGTTTGATGACGCAACGCTGAGGAAGTTTACCACCGATGCGGTCAATGCCACGCTCCTGATGACCCCCGATGAGTGCAGATCTCTGCCCGATAAGGGTATTTGCTACAATGGAGGCGGACCCGACCTCCGGCAGTATGATTCTTATATTGAGACACGTCCTTCTTCCGGAGGTGTTACTATTGCACACGAAGTAGCGGCCGAGATGCTCTCCGAAGAGAGGGTTGTTTCAGCAGAGAGCGAGTATGGCGACTTTGTGGAGGAGTACTTCATCGCAGACAGTCAGGGATTTGAGGGATATCAACGCAGATCCGGCTTCTCGATTGGAGCTACCTGTTCAGTCGCCGGTAAAGGTGACGAAAAACACGAAAGAAGTTGGTATGAGGATGAGGTTTTCTTTGCCAATCTCCGATACCGTGGATGTGGTAAAAAAGCTCTGAAAATGGCAATTGAAAGCATCGGTCCGCTTAAAATGCCTTCCGGTTCTTATAATATGGTCGTGGACAGGACCATTGCTGCAAATCTGGTCATACCTATCACCGAAGCACTTAATGGCAGTGCCCTCCACACACGCAATTCCTTTCTGATGGACAAACTCGGGGAAAAGGTTTTTGGGGAAAATGTCTTCCTGAGAGATATGCCGCATACTGTCGGCAATGCATACTCCCGTCTCTTCAACATTGAAGGTATAGCAACAAAGGAGCGCGATATCATTTCAGGCGGTACTATTTGTAATTATTTCATTGACAACTATTACAGCCGCAAATTGGCACTTGAGGTAACTATCGGTAATCCTTCGGTTGTAATGATGCCGAAAAGCGAGCTTTTGTCAAATAATAAATTATCTTTGTCCGATATTTTGAAGAGAGCGGGCAGAGGGATTTATGTTACACAGTTTAACGGAGGTAACTGTAATGCCGCAACCGGAGACTTCTCCTACGGCATAGAGGGATTTCTGTTCGACAATGGAGAAATAGTCCATCCGATAAACGAAATGTTAATTTCCGGCAACCTGGTCACCCTGTGGAACAATCTAATAGCCGTTGCTGATGACCGGTTGGAGAGCCGCAAATGGCAGATACCTTCGCTATGCTTCTCGAACGTAAATTTTAACGGACTCTGATGAAGAAAAAAGAGAAAAAACCCGGTCTGCTGCTTTCGCTCGTCCCGGTAGTGATACTGGTGGTAATACTGGCTGTAGGAGTAGTCATTTTCGGCGAAGATGTTACAAGCGGTCCCTCACAAATTGCGCTTGTAACTGCCGCTATAGTTGCTTGTCTTATTGGAATGCTCTATCTCAAAGTACCATGGGCACGTTTTGGGGATGCGATGGGTGACAATATGAGCAAAACAAGTGAGGCTATTTTCATCCTGCTTATGATTGGGGCACTGACCTCTACCTGGATGCTCTCCGGAGTTGTTCCTACAATGATATATTATGGACTCAAACTTATCCATCCATCGATATTTTTGCTGGTGACATTTTTGCTATGCTCCATTATTTCCATAATGGCCGGCAGTTCATGGACCACTGTAGGCACTATAGGAGTGGCAATGCTCCATGCCGGCCAGATCGTGGGTATACCCACCGGTTGGCTTGCAGGCGCAATTATCTCCGGTGCATATCTGGGTGACAAGATCTCCCCTCTCTCCGACACAACCAACCTCGCTGCGTCAGTTGCGGGAGTCGACCTCTATAAACATGTAAAATACAATCTGATCACCACCATACCGGCAACAATCATCTGCATTATAATTTACACTCTGGCGGGATTCTTCATAGAGACTTCCTCGAATTTGGATGTGGGAGCACAACTTGCTGCTCTCCAGGAGACATTCAATATATCCGGATGGCTCCTTTTGATTCCCGCAGTGACCATTTACCTGATTTTCAAAAAGGTTCCTCCGATTCTTACACTTTTCATTTCGGCTTTTGTAGGTGCGTTGGTTGCTTTTTGGGCACAACCCCAGATAATAGAGCAGATTGTTACCGGAATGAGCAGTTTCAAAGAGTTCTTTTATGCCATCCTCAAGATGATGTCCAGCGAGATCTCTATCGAGGCCAGTGACCCTATGATCACCACTCTGGCCTCCACAAGAGGTATGAGCGGCATGGTCAACACCGTCTGGATTATAATCTGTGTGATAATGCTCGGAGGTGCCCTCTCTGCCAGCGGAATGATACAGACCATAACCGAAAGTATGTTGCGCTTCATGCACAACTTGGTGAGCATGGTAACCTCCACCGTTTTGACCTGCATTTTCTGCAACATCATACTTGCTGACCAGTATATGGCCATCTTGATTCCCGGAAAGATGTTTGGTGACGTTTACAGGAAGAAGGGCTACGCCCCCGAGATGTTGAGCCGCACATTGCAGGACTCCGCTACCGTGAGTTCCGTAATGGTACCCTGGAATACCTGCGCAGTTGCACAAGCCGGTGTGCTTGGAGTCGCTTGTATGACCTGGTTCCCCTATGCATTCTTCTGCTTTATAACTCCAATAATATCGATCATCATAGTGGCTATGGGATACAAGATACGCCGTCTCCCTGTTGAGAATGGCGAACCTGCAACTGCAACAGCAGAAGCGTAACAATTTTTGACAACAATAATAACTGAAATTCATTATAAAATGAAAATTGAAGACAACAAAGTAGTATCTCTGATCTACAATCTGAAAGTCAATGGTGAGACCAAAGACTCCTGCGACAAGGAAAATCCGCTTGAATTCATAATGGGTATGGGCTATCTGCTCCCCAAATTTGAGGAATACCTTCTCGGCAAGGGTGTCGGTGACAAATTTGACTTCGTCCTTTCAGCTGCCGAAGGTTATGGCGAACTCAACCCCCAAGCCATCGTTGACCTTCCCAAAAACATATTCGAAGTAGATGGTGTACTCCAGGAAGAGCTTCTCGTACCGGGCAATTATATCCCCATGATGAATCAGATGGGTGGAGTAATCCCAGGTAAAGTTGTGGAAGTGAGTGAGGAAAGCGTAAAAATGGATTTCAACCACGAACTTGCGGGACAATCACTCCATTTCAAAGGCGAAATTACCGCAGTCAGGGAAGCTACAGATGAGGAGCTTACCAACGGACTTCACGGTGAGAGAGCCATGCATAACTGCGAAGGCAACTGCTCCTCTTGCGGAGGGTGCTAAAGTTGGTTATAATCCGCAGCACGTGATATAGGCGCTACATCTATTGGCGCAAAAAGTCCTTTTCTGTAACGATAGAGTCCGGCTATGCCTATCATTGCTGCATTGTCGGTAGTAAATCTAAATTCGGGCAGGAACACATTCCAGCCCCGTTTTTCTCCTTCAATAGTAATACGCTCTCTGAGATACGAGTTGGCGGAAACTCCGCCACCGAGGGCAATCTCCTTTATTCCGGTCTGTTTTGATGCAAGGATGAGTTTCTTGAGGAGAATATCTATCAGATCTTTCTGGTAAGAGGCGCAGATGTCCTTTTTGTTCTCTTCGAGAAAATCGGGATTCTCGGCAATATTATCCCTGAGAAAATAGAGGAGCGATGTTTTTATGCCACTGAAACTGTAATCCAGACCGGCAATGTTGGGCTTTGCAAAACGAAATGCAGAAGCATTTCCCTCTTTTGCAAGTCGGTCGATAATCGGACCGCCCGGATATCCGAGTCCAAGCAATTTTGCACATTTATCAAATGCTTCTCCGACAGCATCGTCTATAGTGTGGCCGAGTATTTCAAAATCGAGATAATCATTGACCTTGACGATCTGTGTATGTCCTCCTGAAACAAGCAGTGAAAGAAAGGGAAACTTAGGCTCCCGATGTTCCCTACCCTCAATCCTGATAAAATGAGAAAGTATATGACCTTGAAGGTGGTTTACCTCTATCAAAGGCTTATCAATGGCGATGGCAAGTCCTTTGGCAAAGGAAGTGCCCACTAAAAGCGATCCAAGAAGACCGGGACCACGGGTAAATGCTATGGCATCCAACTCTTTTACGGAGACACCGGCCTGTTCCAAAGCCTGTGAAACTACCGGAAGAATATTCTGTTGGTGCGCGCGGGAAGCAAGTTCAGGGACTACACCGCCATACTTCTTATGAACCTCCTGAGAGGCCATGACATTGGATAACAGATATTCCTCCCTAAGCACTGCTGCTGAAGTATCATCACATGAGGATTCTATCGCAAGGATTGTCACCATATCGTCAATTTGGATTGAAATTTGTACGCAAAATTAGTAAAAATTAGTACTTTTGTTTGATATACTGAAAATTAAAGCCCATCAAGACCTGGAAAAAAATAGTCCTTGCGGTGGTCATTCTTTTGGCACTTGTCCCGACCTCCCTTTATATTGCAATACAAATGCCTGCATTCCAGACATTTGTAGGCAATAAGGTCTCTTCTGTGCTTTCCGATAAGATCAATGGTGACATATCCGTGGGCAAAATATCATATGCCCTTTTCAACCGTCTGATTGTCAAGAATGTTCTGGTTACCGGCTTTGCAGGTGATACTATTGTACATACGAACAAGATATCCGTTAACCTTCACACAAGAAGTCTCATTTCGGGTGAGATAAAGGCTGGTAAGATAGTTATAGATGGAGGTGAATTCAATATCTGCCAGATAACTCCCGAAGAGAGCAATCTGGCTCTGCTTTTGAAGAAAAACGAAACACGGCAAGGGGAAGAACCGGCGGAGGCAATGCAAGAGGAATCTGATAAGAAATCGGAAGGGTGGCCTAAACCGGTGAACATTGACAAGATTGAGATACGGGACTTCACATTCAGAGCACTAGATACATTCGACATCACCACTTATGCCGACCCCAGGACCATCGACTGGAGCAATATTGTCTTAAATGAGATCAATCTCTCCGCACGCAATCTCCATATGGATGAAGATGTGACGGTAGAGCTGGACAATCTCTCGTTCAAAGAGGGTAACGGACTAAATATCAATGCCTTTAGCGGAAATATACGGCTCGGCGACGTACTGGAATACAACGGACTTGACACAATTACCCGTAAGGAGATATACATTGACGATATGCTCTATGACGACGGGTATTCCAGACTTGTGACCGAGTATTATTCGATGAGATTTGACGATTTCAGTGACTTTTCGGATTATGTGAGGAAGGTTTATATGGGCCTGGATCTAAAAGAGGAGTCATTTCTGGATTTCCAATCCCTGAGAAGTTATACCGATGAACTTTCATATTTTACATTGAAATTCTACCTGTCCGGTGAAACGAAAGGCACTGTGAGCAATCTGATCACACGTTCATTGAAAGTCCAATCCAAAACAAAACAAACATTGCTCGATTTCTCGGCACATCTTTCCGGTCTGCCGAACGCCGGCGAGACAATGGCCAGTTTCGATATCAAGAGATGCTACACCACCACCGCCGAGATAGCCGATATAGTAGAGTCGGTGACTGACACCCCTATTGACAAAAAAGCTATCGGCTCTTTCGCAAAAGGTGAAAGGATCCATTTTGACGGAAGCCTGAACGGCTTCTTCGAAGACTTTGTGGCATTCGGAGAGCTCGGATCCGAGGATCTGGGAAATTTCAAGGTCGACATCATATGCCGCAATGAAAGAGGGGCCGGATATGAACTTATCGGATTTATTAAGAGCAGAGCATTCGACCTCGGGCGTCTGATGGGCAACTCCCTTTTAGGGGATTTTACCTGCGATGCTACCGTTTCAGCCGTATTAGGTAAGGAATCAAGCATAGATATAGAGAATATCAGCATCAGCGAACTCGGATTCAACAATTACAACTACAGCAACATACTGGCTTCCGGAAGGCTCGCCAATAATGAATTTGACGGACGCGTCATATGCAGTGACCCCAATCTTAACTTTATGTTTCATGGAGTCTTCGCCCTTGCAGGCAAGAGCAGTAATTCTCTCTACAAATTCAATCTGGCACTGGGTCACGCCGACCTTCACGCACTCAATTTTGACAAGAGAGAAATTTCCAGACTCAAACTCCTGGCCGATGCCGATTTCACCAAAACCAAATCCGGGGATTTATACGGAGATATCCTTATCAAGAATTTCGTCTGCTCTCTGGGAAATGACAACTATGATGTAGGCAATATCAACCTGCGCTCAACTTCATACAAGAACGACTATAAACTCCAGCTCAAATCCTCGTTTGCAAGAGCCGACTATGCAGGCACTGCTCCAATCTCCTCATTCATATCAGACCTGCTTAAACTTACCGCCGAGCACCATTTAAGCCACTTATTTGAGACGAAGGAGAAGGCAGAGGGGCTTCCCGATATAAATGAGAATTACAGCTTCACACTTCAGACTTTTGATATGAGACCGGTCTGCAGTTTCCTAATGCCCGGCCTCTACGTAGAAGATCGAACCAACATTAATGTCAGGATGACAAGTGACGACAAGCTAAAAATCAATATAAATTCCCCTCTGCTGGCCTACAAACACAATTACATAAGAGATCTTGACCTGACTGTAGATAACCGTGACAGCATGATAACCACTATCGCCAGATCCGGAATGCTGCAATCCGGCAACGCAAAAGGTTATGACGCAATCATAAAGGCTCTGGTAAAAGATAATGCCATCGGACTTAATCTCGGATTTGACAACGGAAAAGAGAGAGCCACTTACGCTGACCTCAATGCCAAAGTATCATTCCCTGAACCCAAGGAGAATGGATTGAATATTCTGGCTGACTTTTATCCTTCCAATATCGTTATCAATGGAGAAAACTGGTCCTTAAACCCCTCTTCAATAGGCTACAGAGAAAAAGATATATCGGTAGCCGGCTTCGGACTTTCCAATGGAGACCAGACTATCCGTTTTGACGGCCGACTCTCGGCAAACCCCAAAGATACACTTCTGGTGACATTGAATCGTTTTGATGCATCCGTGGCCAATCCCATTATCGGTATACCTCTCGACATAAAGGGTTTTCTGACTGGCAAGGCGGAAGTTTTCGGCATATTTTCCGATAACAAGGGCATATTGCTCAACATAGATGGAGAAAAAATGTCAATCGCCGGTGACCAAATCGGGGACCTGGATATCCTCACTCGATGGAATGAAGCCGCCAAATGTTTTGATTTCCTGGTCAACAACAGAAAAAATGAATTCACACCCCTACACCTTGCAGGGTCTTATTTTCCTAATAAAAAGAGTGTGGAGGGAAACTTGTCATTGGACAAATTTTCACTTGTCTGCCTCAATCCTGTAGTCGAAGGGGTGATATCCGATGTCAGCGGAAGCATCTCTGCAGATATCGACATATCAGGAACACTGGATAAACTGGCCCTTAACAGCACTAACGGACATTTTAACGATTTTAATTTCATACTGGACTACACAAAGGTACCATATATCGTAAATGGGCCTTTCAGCATGAGCGAAAAAGGGGTGGTGTTTGAGAAAGCGATTGTCACTGACAGATTTGGTCATGAAGGGACCCTTACAGGAGGATTGCAATATGACCATTTCAAGGACATGCGTCTTAACGCCAGACTGAATGCCGAGCATCTACACGGACTCAATACCACAGCCGCAGATAACGATTCATACTACGGAAGGGCATTCGCCACCGGTACAGTCCGTTTAAGCGGACCATTCAGAAAACTTTTGCTGGATATGAATATCACCACCGGAAGAAACTCCACCATACATATCCCGCTAGGTTCCTCATCAAGCAGCCATACCTCATTGCTTACCTTTGTGGACAACACTACAGTCAAGTCCATCTCAGCCTATGATTCGTTGCAGGTGATGAACACCGCCGCCGAAAAGAGAGGCGGTTACGAATTTGCCGTCAGAATGCGTGTCAATGCCACTCCTGATGCTGAAGTCCATCTCGAAATCAATAAAGCGCTGGGCGATGTCCTTAAGACTCGTGGATCCGGACAGTTGGTGATAAATGCCGCCACAGATCTGTTTGACATAAAAGGTAACTATAATATCGATGAAGGCAGTTACAAGTTCGTGATGCTGGGACTCGCCTCCCGTGACTTCATCATCAATCCGGGCGGCACTATCAATTTCACCGGAGATGTAATGAAATCTGACCTCAACCTTGAGGCCATATACCGTACGAAAGCCTCCATAGGTACTCTGATAGCCGATACTACCTCCATCAGCACCAGGCGCACGGTTGACTGCGGCATCGGCATTACCGGTAAACTCGCCAATCCCGAACTCAATTTCTCCATTGATATTCCCGATTTGGACCCCACCATCAAAGGACGTGTGGAAAGTGCCCTGAGTACCGAAGATAAGCGTCTTAAACAGTTACTTACTCTGCTCCTTTCAGGCAGTTTCGTGCCTGACGAACAGTCAGGCATTGTCAACAACACCACCGTACTTTACTCCAATGCCTCCGAGATCATGGCCAACCAGCTCAACAATGTCTTCCGCCAACTCAACATTCCTCTCGACCTTGGATTCAATTACCAACCGGGAGAGAAAGGACGCGACATATTTGACGTGGCAGTCTCGACTCAGTTGTTCAACAACCGTGTCAACATAAACGGAAACATAGGTAACAGGCAATATATGACCTCCAATCAGAGTGACCTGGTGGGTGATGTCGATGTGGAAATCAAAATCGATCGTACCGGCAGGGTACGCCTCACTCTATTTTCTCATTCGGCAGACCAATACAGTAATTACCTCGACCAGTTACAGCGCAACGGAATAGGTCTATCTTATCAGGAAGAATTTGATGACTTCAGAGAACTTTTCAGAAAGATATTCTGGAGTAAAAGACGCCGCGATGAGTACGCCGCCCAACAGGCAAGAGTTCTTGAAACACGTCGAATGGATCCCCTGCAACGGATGCAGGAACAAAAATCAGAGCAAACGCAAGGAGCCACCATCAGGTGACACCTCAAGCACAGCCTCCCTTCCCAACACAAGTGAATAATTTGGCTGCTCGTGGCCACACGGGAATCCGAAAAGCACCGGACAATCGAGACGATCGGTATGTTCCTTTATGAGGGTATATACATCTTTTTCCCACTTATCGCTATCCGCCGTATCGGTAAATTGGCCGATAATCACACCTTTGAGACGATCCAGCATACCTGCACAACGCATGGTGAGCAACATTCTGTCTACCGTGTGCATCTTCTCGTCAATATCCTCAATAAACAGAATGGAGTCCTCTTCGAAAAGGTTCTGGATATGAGTGCCGATGGTGCTGGCAAAAAGGCATAAATTGCCTCCAACCAGCCTGCCCCTGCATTTTCCTATTTTACTGAATGGATGTGGAGCTGTGGAGTAGTGCATATCGGCACCGAAAAGTGCATTATGAAGTGAATCGAAGGTCTGCGGTAACGCTTCCCCAAAGGTACTGGGCATGGCTCCGAGTATTGACTCAATTCCCAGCGAGCGCAGTGCACTATGGAAGATGGTGATGTCGCTGAATCCGACCAGCCATTTCGGGTGTTCCCTAAATAGGTTGAGATCCAAGTGGCTGAGAGTACGCATCGAGCCATAGCCGCCGCGGTAGGAGATTATCGCCTTAATCTCATCGTCAAGAAGCATTTCGCAGATATCTTCGGCACGAAAAGCATCTTCTCCTGCAAAGTCACCGGGGAGTGAGTGATATAGGTGTTTTCCCTTTTTGACCTTGAGCCCCCAGGAGTTGAAGATGGAGCTCCATTTTTCTTCGTATTCGGGTGTAAGTTGAGATTCCGATATGGCTGATGCCATAGCTACAAGTCCTATCGTATCACCCGGTTTGAGGTATGAGGGTCGGATAAACTGTCGCATCTGATGTATGGATTACTGTTTGCTATCGCGTTTGCGCTTTGGATATGCAATACGCGCGTGATATGTCTGCTTGATCTGCCGTTTAAAGCACTCTTTGACGGTATTTATTTCCTTGAGTGAGATGTCCGCACGGACAAGCTGTTGGTCTGAGAGACGTGAACCGAGAATCTCCTCAACCAGTTCGGAGATACTTTCATCAGTATATTTCTTGAGTGAGCGCGAGGCGGCCTCGACAGCATCCGCCATCATCACAATCACTTGCTCTTTAGTAGTAGGAAGCATCCCTCTATATGTAAAAGGTGCGGTGTTCTTAGGGTCACCTCCGTTGTTGCAATATACATTGTAAAAATAGAGAGTCATCGATTGCCCGTGATGCGAGCGTATGAAGTCTTTTATCACATCCGGAAGATGGAATTTACGGGCAAGCGCAAGTCCGTCATCTACGTGACGAATTATATCTGCTGCGCTCTCCTCAGGGGTGAGGCCTTTGTGGTAATTATCCTGTCCGCTTCCGGGATTTGTATTTTCTATGAAACAGGCGGGATTTTCAATTTTTCCCACATCATGATACATTGCACCGGCTCTTGCCAGCATTGCATTGGCGCCAATTTCCCGCGCAGCATTTTCGGCCATATTTGCCACCATGAGAGAGTGCTGGAAAGTACCGGGGGCACGGTGCGACAGTTCCTGAAGCAGGGGATTGCTGCTGTCGGTAAGGTCAAAGAGACGGGAGTATGATGTAAATGAAAATATTTTCTCGAAGAGGAGAACAAACGGATTGAGAACAACACACAACACCGCATTAATAGCGAGGAATGTCACGGTGTAACTCTTCCAGATCATCGCTGCATCATCCGTCAACAGACGGAATGAGAGTAGCAGGATCATCATCCCCGCAAAGATGAAGACCGCATTGAGAAACAACTTCCATCCCCTGTTGAAATGAGCATAAGTGAGCAGCCCGATACTGCCGGCCACCAGGTTAATGCCAAAAAGTTCAATACCGTTCTCTGCAATTAGCAGAAGCGGCAAAAGCGATATTACATAAACGGGAAAGATGAGTTCATTCCTGAAAAAGGAGGCAGCAATGAGGACTAGCGCCGCAAAAGGCACCAGATAAATGAGATTTGCTCCAAGACGGTGGACCAAAGCTGTGGCTGCAAATGAGAAAAACGCCATCAACAGGATATACAACAGGTGACCTGTGCGTCTCAATACCTCCTTTGAAGTGAAGAAAATAGCAAGATATAGGAGTGCAACCAACATGAGTACCGTCAATATATGGCTGAGAATGAGCCATCCGCGCGAAGAACTATAGCCAAAACTTCTACTATATTCAGCCTTGTAGGAATCCAGAATCTGCTCGATCTCAGCCGAAACTATCTCTCCTTTGGAGACAATCAGCTGTCCGGAGTAGATAATACCCTTGGTGGGCGAAATGTAGTTGACCGCATCTCGGTGCAAAAGCGCAGTAACATTCTCATCGTACTCGAGGTTTGGTACAATCCAGGAAGGGATATTAAGCAGTGTTATAAGCGAATCAGTAGCCACCTTGGGAAAGGTGTAGCGCAAATCAGCCTGCAATAGACCGGCAGCCCGCTTCTGATCATAAACCTCCAGGGCAGGCATATCCGTTACCCTTCCGTTCCTGTTGACGAATATCACCTTATCCGATATATCATCTTCAAAAGTGGAGACTATTCCACCGTAATAAGCATCGGTAAGAAACTCGGATATATGGCGTGAAATATCCTTCGGAATAGATTTATCAATGGAAAACCTTATGAAACCATCGATCATCCTTTCGCCCGTCTCATCGTTGTAGTTGTAATATTCTATTATGCGCGAAGTCTTCTGCTCGATTTCAACAAGCATTTCGGCCTCCGTCTTCAAAATAGGAAAATCAATCGGAGCAATAAGTGTCTCATAAATCCAGGCTTGCCCACGTGCATATTCATATTTGAATTTTCCTTCAACGGGATAGAGCAGGATCATCAGTAGAGCCAAAACGCCAAACCAGATTAGTGATCGGTAGTTTTTGAGGTTTCTTGTCGTTTCCATAAATTATTTTATAATTTTGTAAAGGTAAGAAAAAAAAATACTACAATGAAAAAACTAATACTGGCCACAGCCCTATTTCTGGCCACATTTACAATGAAAGCGCAGGAACTTATCATCATCAGTTCCGACCTTCTCAAATGTGACGATTCCATTCTTGTATTCACCCCGGGACACTCTAGATTCTGCAATAAATCGGATGACAATACCACTGAAGCCATACCCACACTCTTTCTGCTTCATGGCTGGTCGGGATGCTACCGCAATTGGGCAGACAAGTCCGACCTTCAGCAGGTCAGCAACCGTTTCGGGTTCAGGATCATCTGTCCGGACGGATTTTACAACAGTTGGTATGCAGATAATGTAGACAAAGAGAAAATGCAGTGGAGAAGTTTCTTTGACCAAGAACTCTATCCGCAAATGGTGGAAAAATACAATCTCGACCCCGAAAAAACATTCATCACAGGCCTTTCTATGGGAGGCCTCGGTGCCATCAACATTTTTCTTGACGACATATCCAGATTCAGAGCTGCCGGTTCGATGAGCGGTGTACTGGACATCTATCATGCCTCACCAAATCTGCTTGACAAGGAGCTTAGCCAAATTCTAGGCCCTTATACGCCTGAGAACCCGCTCTACGATGCCAATAATCCAATCGGAAACCTCGACAAAGTGGCAGGATCAGGCAAACTGATGGTAATATCCTGCGGATATGAAGATTATTATGTGAAATCTACTCTGGACTTTTCGGCAAAATGCCGCGAAATGAAGATTCCCCACATTATGCTTCTCTCCCCGGGACGCCACTCCTGGATCTACTGGGACTACGCCCTTGTAGAACATCTGGAGTTTTTCAAGAAAATTCTGGATGGAGCGAATCTGGGATTCTGAGGTGCGAAATACGAGGTATGTGTTGCGAGGTTGCTAAACTCAGTACTTCCTCTCAACCCGTAACACATAGCACGCAGCCCGAACCACCCCGTAACACGTAACACGTAATACGTAACACTACTCACTCCCCACTACACACTACATACTCGAAACTCAGAACTACTTAATAGACATGTCTCTAATCTCCTCTGCATCATAAACACCCTTGTCGAGCTTCACCTTGATCTCGGCGAATGCATTGAGAGTATACTCCACATCCTCGAGTGAATGGACTGCAGTGGGAATGATACGATACATTATGATGCCCTGAGGCACCACGGGATATGTAACTGTAGAGCAGAAAATCTTATAATTTTTCCTGAGGTCAATCACTATATTTGTGGCCTGCGCCAAATTACCATCCATAAATACAGGTGTAACACATGCCTCGGCAGGTCCAATATCGAAACCTCTCTTGCGAAGCCCCTCCTGAAGAGCTCTTGTAACAACCCATAGTTTTTCACGCAGACGTGCGCCTTCTTTACCGCGGATGATTTCGAGACGTTTGAGAGCACCCTCTACGATAGGCATGGGAAGTGCCTTTGCATATATCTGTGAACGCAAATTATATCTGAGGTAATTAATGATGGCTCTGGGACCGGCTACAAATCCGCCGATGGTAGCCATAGACTTTGCATATGTACCAATATAGAGGTCAATTTCGTCCATAACTCCAAAATGCTCGGAAGTACCACGGCCTTCCTTGCCCATAACACCGAAACCGTGTGCATCATCGATGAGAATGCGGAAATTGTACTTCTTTTTAAGATCAACAATATCTTTAAGAATACCGAGAGCGCCGGTCATACCGTAAACGCCTTCTGTGAGCAGGAGAACTCCTCCCCCTCTGGCCTTTGCCTCAGCGCAAGCTCTTTTAATGATCCTTTCGCAATCGGCAATATCATTGTGACGATATTTATATTTGGTGCCGAGATGAAGACGGATTCCATCGAGCAGACACGCATGACATTCGTTGTCATACACTACCACGTCATGGCGACACAGAAGTGCATCAATAGTAGATACAATCCCCTGGTAACCGAAGTTGAAAAGGAAACAATCCTCTTTTTTCTCGAAATCGGCAAGCTCCCTTTCGAGTCTTTCGTGGAGAGCGGTATGTCCGGTAAGCATTCTGGAGCCCATAGGATAAGCCATACCCCATTTTGCGGCTCCTTCTGCATCTGCTTTGCGTATCTCAGGATGATTGGCAAGACCAAGATAGTTGTTTATACTCCAACATAGGACTTCTTCGCCCTGGAAAAACATCCTGGGACCAATTTCACCCTCAAGTTTGGGAAACATAAAGTAACCGAAAGCTTTATCACGATATTGGCCCAAAGGACCGCCTGAGTCTTTGCTTAATCTTTCAAAAATGTCCATGGTAAAAAATATTTAGGTTTTAGTAATTATTATGCGTCAATATTGGCGTAACGAGCATTCTGCTCGATAAATTCCCTGCGTGGAGGTACGTCGTCGCCCATAAGCATCGTAAAGACGCGGTCTGCTTCAACGGCATTTTCAATGTGGATCTGACGTAGAACACGCTTTGAAGGATCCATCGTGGTATCCCATAGCTGTTCGGCATCCATCTCTCCCAGACCTTTGTAGCGCTGTACCCTGACACTGCCGGGATTGCCCTTGCCCATACGCTCTACAGCCTCGGAGCGCTCTTCATCTGTCCAACAATAGTGCTCTTCCTTGCCTCTCTTCACCAGATAAAGGGGAGGAGTTGCGATGTAGACATGTCCGTTGGTGATAAGGTCGGGCATATAGCGGAAGAAGAATGTCAAAATTAGGGTTGTAATGTGACTTCCGTCTACGTCGGCATCCGTCATGATCACCACTTTGTGATATCTGAGTTTGGAAAGATTGAGGGCTTTCGGATCCTCCTCGGTACCTATTGTAACTCCAAGTGCAGTGTAGATGTTGCGAATCTCCTCACTTTCGAAAACACGATGTTCCATCGCCTTCTCAACATTGAGTATTTTTCCTCTCAAGGGAAGAATAGCCTGAAACATCCTGTCCCTGCCCTGCTTTGCGGTACCCCCTGCCGAATCTCCCTCCACGAGGAAAATTTCGCACTTTTCAGGGTCTCTGTCAGAACAGTCTGCCAGTTTACCCGGCATACCCGAACCGGCCATCACTGTTTTGCGCTGCACCAGTTCGCGCGCCTTGCGGGCAGCGTGGCGCGCTGTCGCAGCCATAATCACCTTTTCAACGATAACCTTGGCATCACGTGGATTTTCCTCGAGGTAGTTTTCAAGAGCCTGGCTGGTAGCCTGGGATACTGCTCCCATCACCTCGCTGTTACCGAGTTTGGTCTTGGTCTGGCCTTCAAACTGAGGTTCGGCAACCTTGACCGAGATCACCGCGGTAAGTCCCTCTCTGAAATCGGAAGGATCGAGGTCAAATTTGAGTTTTGTGAGGAAACCATTCTTTTCAGCATAGCTCTTGAGAGTGGTAGTCAAACCGCGGCGAAAGCCGGTGAGGTGCGTACCTCCCTCTATTGTATTGATATTGTTGACATAGGCATAGATGTTCTCCTTGAAATCGGTATTATACTGCATTGCAATTTCAATTGGAATAATCTTGTCTGTCTCCAGATATATGGGATTTTCCGTAAGCTTATCACGCGACCCGTCCAGATAAGCAACAAACTCCAAAAGCCCCTCCTGAGAGTAGAAGACATCCTGCCTTGCGGGAGCCTCAACTTCGTTGCCATGATCATCTATAACCATTTCGGCAGCTCTGTCATCTCTGAGAGTAAGTCTCACGCCTTTGTTCAAAAATGCGAGTTCCCTCAGTCGGCGTGCCAGAGTATCATAATCGTATACGGTAGAGAGAGTAAAAATCGTATCATCGGGTTTGAAGGTGATGATGGTACCTGTTTTTGTAGTCTCTCCTACCACTCTCACATCGTAGAGCGGCTTGCCTTGCGAATATTCCTGTTTGAAAATTTTGCCTTCGCGATGAATCTCGGCAGTCAGATGTGATGAAAGCGCATTCACACAAGATACGCCCACACCATGGAGACCTCCTGAGACTTTGTAGCTGTCTTTGCTGAATTTTCCTCCGGCATGAAGTACTGTAAGTACCACCTCGAGAGCCGAACGACCCTCTTTTTCGTGAGTGTCAGTAGGAATACCACGGCCGTTATCCGAGACCGTTATGGAATTGTCAGGGTTTATCACTACGGCTATCTCGCTACAAAAGCCTGCGAGGGCCTCATCGATAGAGTTGTCTACCACTTCATAAACCAGATGGTGCAAACCACGTGCGGCTATGTCACCGATATACATAGAAGGGCGCTTACGCACCGCTTCAAGTCCTTCCAGCACCTGAATACTATCTGCGGAATAATGATTCTCCGCTTCAATAATCTCGTTTTCAATCATTATTTTCTTGTTTCTAATAAAGAAACAAAGGTACGAAAAAAAAAGGAAAATCCTTAAAATTTCACATAGATTCCACCACCGAAATTACGTGGTAAGGAATTGTGCATCGGCATATAACGATTGTCTCTGTTGAGTAGATTTCCTCCTTTCAGAAAAACGCCGAAATAACGGTTGATGGAGAAATCCAGAGTGACACCCAGATCGACTATGGAAGGAATCGTGTAGGTACCAAAAGAGTCGCCTGACACCGCACTTGCATACTTGCAATCCACTTTCGCATTGATACGGTTACGCCAGTTCCAGACAAAAAAGAAATTTGTGGTTATAGTAGGCAGCTGAGTGATTTCGGGGCGCTCTCCGCTAAAGTAAAGATTGTACCTGAATTCGGCTCCGGTGATGATCGATCCTGATTTCCAAAGTGCGTCCGCACCAAATGAAAGACGGCCGAAATCCCGGTATGTGGCAATGACGTTAAAGGGTTCGGGGTCTGACATTACCGGCTCAAAAAGGAGCTTGTCACGAAATAGTGTGTAGGATGTCATCAGATTGAAAGCCATCCTGCCCTTGATGACGGATTCGAGTGAAAGTGTTGCATCCACAGGCCTTGATCCGAATCGCAGATCAGTACGGGGAGAAATCAGCGGCATATTACGCGCCATCCCGAGGAATGAATTGAGTTCATGACCCCCGCCCACGACGGTGTGTATCCATAAAGACTGTTCTGCAAGTTCAAATCTTGCATCAATAACGGGAAAAATGGAACTGGCCGTTGAAGAATGATTATCGCCATCTTCATTGCGGCTCTCTTGTGATTTATGGATACTGAAACGGTTACCGAATTTAGCCCCGAATTTGGCCAGAAATCGTCCCTTGTTGTATTCGTAAATTGGAGAAATCTCCAGGATTCCGGCTGTATGATCACGAAGACCTCCATACATAGAAAAAGACATGTCAAAGTCGATATAAATTCGGTGCACATCGAATGTCGTACCCACCATCGCTCCCAGGGCCAAATTGTTTTCTTTCAAGGTATCCGTCATGGACTTGAAACCGGTGATGTAAGCGGCATTGATATCGTAATAAACACTGTTATCAGAACCGTCGGCCGACTTGACATTCATTGCAAAATCCGCCATACGAATATCGTGCATGATTTTAATCGCATCACGACTACCGCTATAATTGGACAATAAGGCTCCGGCATCGAATGAAACCTCTCCCTCTTTCCAGGCATATTTCAGATTGGCCCCAAAATCGTTGCGCATCTTGCGCACATCCAGCGCATACTCGCCGACCGCCGATGGTATCTCTCCCCAATAAGAGTCGTGGTCAGCGTAAATGCCGGCATAAAACCCCTTTTTTGTAACTGCCTGGAGATAGAGTTCAGCGGAAGGTTTAAGGGGAAACTGAGCTCCTACCTTGAGATATGAGAATGGATGACGAACATCCCTGGCCGGTTTGATAGCAGCCGACTCGTATGGCGAGAATTCATAGAGGTCGCTGTAAGGCCTGTTGAATATGGAGTAGTCAAAACTGATATTGAAACTGCGCAGAGAGTCAGCGACATTCTTGGGTATTTCGGGCTTGTGGATTTCTCCCAGTTTGACATCAAACTCCCTGCTGACCTCGACTGTAGGGTCGATGGTCTGCCCGAAAAGTCTGACAGGCATCAGAATTACAAGAATCAATATGAATATCGTTTTCTTCATCTTCATCTCTATTTCAGTTTATCAAGACGCATTTTTACCTGTTCCTTCACATCATCTGCATCTCCGGTAGGCTGGTATCCCTCGAGTACGCTTTCATAGGTTGCCCTGGCCTGTTCCACATCTCCCCTATCCGCAAATGAGTCACCCAGTATAATGAATGCTTTTGCAAGCCAGTAAATCTGGGAAGTTTCGGAGTCGGAAAAATCATACACACGATTCTCAACCGCAAGGAAATCACCCGCTCCGTAAGCATCAGTAATCAGCAGATAAGTAGCTTCCGCCCCATAATTGTCGTGAGGATTGCGGGAAAGAGAATTGAGAATAGGCTTGGCCTCTTCTCTGTTATCAAGATATAGAAGGCTTTTGGCAGTAATATATTCCGCCTCACGTCGCATCTCATCGGGAAGTTCGGAAACTCCGATCACTCTTTTTGCGTCTGCAACGGCCTCTTCATACTGCTTATTATTGTAATATGAGCGCATACGACCGAAATAGCCGGTATTTTTCATATTTTCAGTGCTTGCAATGTAAATGAGGGATTCGTATGCGGTCACAGCCGTCGGGTAATGCTCGAGTTCATATGAAATATCTGCATAATTGAGAGTGGCAGCCTCGGCAAAGGGGCCTTCACCCAGTTTTATAACCTTGAAATAAGCATCTGATGCAGCCTCTTTGCGCCCTTTGGCCTTAAGAGACTCGGCCAGATAATAATATGCCTGTGCCGTTTTGGAACCTGAAGGATAGTTTTTCACAAATGACTGCAGAGATGTGATGGCTGAGTTATAATTGCCGGAAAGATAGCGGTGCTCGGCCGCATTGAAGAGCATCAGTTCCTTTTCATCGGCACTCTTGATGTCCGACATTCCTAAAGTCTCGAGGTATGCGAAATACTCTTCAGGCTTATTGATAGTCTGATAGACACTTTCCATACCCGATATGGCATTTGGTACCTCGGGAGATAGCGGCATGCCTTCGATGATGTTCTTATAATATTCTATAGCTTTAGTGTATTTCCCATTATTGGCGTTGATCATCGCCAGCTCAAGCATCGATTTTGTGAAGAAAATACTATCCGCATCATGTCCTATAAGGGTGTGGAAGCAATCTGCCGCATCATCATCAGCCCCGCGCTGCACTAAAGTGCGTCCCAGTTCGAATAGGCACTGAGAATAGAGTTCCGCGTTGCGGTTGATTTTAAGCGCCTGTCTTAATATGGATATTTTTCTGGTGTCATTGCCCAGGAGGCCGTAAGATACAGCGCCCTGATATGCCGGATATAGGTCGCTGGAGGTGGGATATCTGTTGAAGACCCGTTCATAAGTGGCAGCTGCATCGGTATAGTTGTTCTGCATGAAGTAGGAGTCGGCCAGGCGAATCCTTGCATCCCTTTCAAACTGCTTGCGGCCACTCATTCCGAGGTACTCGGAAAACCATTGCTGCGCACTTGCAAATTTACCCCACATGAAATAACTGTACGCAAGGTTGTATACTGCAGTCCGGTATTGCTCCGAATCTAGGAAATGGGGATTTTCCATCAGGCGGAGATTGATGTCGGTAGCTTGACGGTATTTTCCATTGCGGAAATGAGACTCTGCAAGCCAGTAATTGGCAAGCGCCTCAAGGCGAGGATCATGGCGTCCGTTCTCTATAGAGAGTTCCAGCATCGGAACTGCCGATCTGTATCCCCTGTTTTCAATAAGTTGCATCGCCCTGAAGAATGCCGCTTTCTGGAGATTGGCCGAGGATTCATCTGAAAGTTCCCGAATCTTCGTAAGGGCTGTCACTGCCGAGTTATAATCATTGCTCAGCAAGAAAGCTGCTGCAATGTAATTGTTTATGATATCATCTTTTCCACTCTCAGGATAAAGCTCCATATAATTTTCGAAACCGGAGATATCGCCGTTTACATCAAAAGAGAGTTTGGCATGATTGAAAAGAGCATCTTCTTTGATGACACTGTCAAAATCGGATTCAGAGGCCGCTTTGAAGGCTTCCATCGCAGCAATTTTATTGTGCAGGCGGAGAGAACTGTTGGCGCTGTAATAGTAAGCGCTCTGACCAAGTGCATCTTCATTTCCGACAACATTGCTGAAGGACTCTATGGCCTGCTTGAATGACTGAAGGGTGTAGGAAAGAAGACCGGAGTAATAATGGTCCTTTCGGGTAAGGTTGCCTCCGGATGTGGAGAACATATCGAAATACTGGGCAGCAAGTGTCGGCTGTCCCATAGAAAAATAGGCCTCTGAGACTATTCTGGCCAGATTGACCTGCAAATCGCGATCAAGCGTGCTGAATATGGCAGGACCACGGTCAATTACATAACGGTAATTACCGAGCATAAACTCAGATTCTACTGTATAATAGGAAGCCAGTACCGAAAACCGGGGATCTTTCTCCGCTTTGCGGAAAAGAGGCAGAGCCGAAGCAAAATCCTTTTCCAGATAGCGCACGTAACCCAGATAATACTGACTTGGCACGGAGAAAGGACTGAAATCGCCCTCGATAATGGCAGTAAGTCTCCGTGCAGCCACATCGGTGTCGCCTGCCCTTATATAACAATATGC
The DNA here is from genome assembly GCA_017992915.1 of Bacteroidales bacterium. Classification (GTDB taxonomy): domain Bacteria; phylum Bacteroidota; class Bacteroidia; order Bacteroidales; family UBA932; genus Cacconaster. The sequence goes on from JAGONS010000001.1 coordinate 23,558, forward strand.
GCTTTTGAAATCATATTCAATCTGTTCCTCTGCATAGAGGAAGGGCTTTTTTATGGAATCATAGATGACAAGTGCAGCGGCATACTCCTCTCTGTCGAAAAGACGCGATGCGAGTGCAAACTTGACCATCTGAAGCTCCGGAGCATTGGGATATCTATCCTCGAAATTCTTGACCAGACCGGCAATGTTGGACCTATCAAGACGGATGGCGCACATTGTCTTATAGGCCTCCACCTGAATTGCAAAAATGGAGATATCGCTGTCCGGATCAGGCGTGACAAGGTTTAACATCTGCTCTGCCGAATAGAAGGCTCCCTTTCTGTAAAGGTCAAGCGCCGACTCAAGACGGCCGACACGATGCTCCTGTGCCATGACTTGCCCTGACAGCATCAGAGCAAAATAAGCAAGAACCAATATGAGGCTTTTCCTTTTCATCAATAAAAAACTCACATAAAAACGCATATATCAGGTGGAGCGTTTAGCTGCAAGGCATTACAACAAACCGACTCCTGCCTAAAATAGGAAAAACAAAAATACAAAAAAAATCTCATTTACAGCAGTTCGGTGATAAAGGGCTCAATCAGAATACAAATCCATAACCGAGGCTGATGTTTAAATTTCTGCCTGCGGTTGATGTTTCGTACAACTTTCTGTCGTGCACAGTTTGATCTCTCTGAACTTCCAGTTCAGCAAAGGATTTTTGTATTGGTTGCTGGAAGTTTATATCCAGAAACAGTGCACCGCTGTCGGAAATAAGATACCGGGTTGATAAACCAACATTTAAGAATATGGATGATGCATGCTGTCTATATGAGACATTATATCTGACACCATCTTCCTTTACACTTTTCGAAGATTCTTTATCGAACAAATATGTCATATATCCAATTCCTACCCCGGGATGTATGCTCCATTTATTTTGCTCAAATCGATAGATGATTCCAATATCAAAAGCCGGATATATTTTCGTAACCATTGGGATACTTACATCTACTAACTTTTTGATTATATCTATTACAATATCAGCAATACCGGAAGGATTGTACTCCGACTTTTCGGTTGAATAGAGATTAGCATGAAACCTGGCATATCCTCCAAACTTCTCTGCAAACAGATAGGTGAACCTAAATCCGGCTAAAGGAACAATCTTGGGCTTGGATTCGAATAACTTGGATCCCGGAGGTGAGCCGGGACTGATTAGGTCAAAATTTGCTCCTGCCATCAGATCGAGTAGGAATTTTGAGTTCTGACTATTTAAGTGAGAATTCCCCGAGTTCAGTTGTTGACCATAGGAAAACAAACTAAAAAAGAGAAATATAAAGATCACGCAGTAATGTCTAATCATGAGTATGTGTTATACAGTATTTAGTTGTAGTATGGAACTCAGAACTAGCTACTAGATAACTTACTCAGAACTCCATACTTTGGACTCGAAACTAATTCAATTGTCCCATCATTTCCAAATGGCATTGCAACAGTTCGCCGGTTGACTCGTCGCGTAGGTGCAAACCGTTTCCTTCACAGTATTTATAAGCTTTACAAGTGGCGCATTTCCCTGTTTTGGTCCAGGAACGGTCACGCATTATCTGATATTTGGTATTCCAGACTGTCCAGAAGTCATCTTTGTAGATATTCCCCTGAATGTAATCACCACGCAAGCTGGGACATGCGCTAATATCGCCGTTTGCCAACACCGAACCGATGTGAATGCCGGCCTGACAAAAGAAAGGTGCGTCGCGCACTTGCATTTCATAATCTGCCAAATAGCCCTCACAGCCATATGAAGCGCGAATTATCCCCTCTTTACGGGTCTGTTTAATGAAGTCCAGCATCTGCACAAACTCATCTACGGATAGTCTGAGTAGCGGGTTATCTTTTGCTCTTCCTTTAGGGAAAACGGTAAAAAGCCGCCAGTGAGTAACGCCCAGCGAAATAAGCAACTCCTTGAGCTTATGCAGGTCCAGCAATGATTTTTTATTGACACAAGTAACCACGTCATAAACCAAATCGGGAGTGGAGGCTACTCGCCGTATAGCATCTACTGCACGCTTCCAGGAGCCTTTTTTGCCGCGGAACCACTCGTGTGACTCTGCCGTATATCCATCCAGACTCACAGTTACAGAGCGTAAGCCTGCACGAAGCAGTTTATCCAATCTTTCTTGCGAAAGTCCCCATCCGTTGGTTACAAATCCCCAAGGGTATCCCATGTCGTACATGGCTCTTCCACACTCTTCCAAATCATTTCGCATCAACGGTTCGCCACCGGTAAGCACAATCATGGTCTTATTGGGGTTAACATGCGGACGAATATCCGAGAGCACTTTCAAAAAGTCTTCTTTTGGCATATCGGGCGTAACTGATTCTCTTGTGCAATCACTTCCGCAATGGATACAGTTGAAATTGCAACGCAAGGTGCATTCCCAAAAGAAATAGTTGAGTTCGTGTAGTTTTGCTTGCGTTTTTCTGTGTTCGCGGTATAAGTTCAGTAGGATTTTGGTCCTTAATTTCATTTTTACATCTGTTTTTGCTACTCTTCTTCTTTCATTTCCTTATAGGGTGCCGCAGGCACACCATACATGGCAAGGGTTTCATGTTCCAATTCAAAGTTGGTGTCAGCCCTGAGAAAAACTCCGTCATACCACCTTCCATCACCTTTTTTTATCTTTTTCATTTGCTTCCAATCTACTTTAATTGAATCCGGAACAAACAATCCGCCATTTTCAAATCCATCCAAATCTTCGACAACAATCAGATCTTCACCTCCGTAATGACGATATTTTAACTCATAGTCTCCACGAAAATTTGTCCTTACCGTGTCGTTCCCATAGGGTGAAGAATATGCTTTTCTGATAACTGCAATATTGTTTATAGGCTTTTTAGAGCGCTTTTCCGTCACTTTCCCTTTGATAATATAATCTGCGGAAGGACATCCGTATTCATACGAAGGTTCAAACCAGTCGCATCCGGTTATCATTCCTACCATTGAGAAAAAGAGGGTTAATATTTTCCCGTATGTTTTAATCGCTATCTTTTTCATGACTTTCTGTGCACTGAAATTTTTAAATAAAAAAACATTTGTCTGATTATTCTATATACGCAGTGACTCACGAAATACTTCCATCATTGATTAAAGGCTTTGCGACAATACATCTTAATTAATATTATATCGATGCAAAAAAAATGCAAAAGCGTTGCAAGTTGAGTGGTATTTTCCGCTATTCTCAACAAAGTTAAGTGAAAACTGTCGATTTGGACCAAAATTGTCAACCGAGATTTATTAAATGGGAATAAAAATGTAATTTTGCATCCAAACAAGATCAAAATATGGACGAAAACGATATTATCATAGAATTTGAGGATGTGGAGATCACAAACGGGGAGATTCCCGTCATTACTTCCCTCAACCTGAATATCCGTGAGGGGGAATTTATCTATCTCACCGGCAAGGTCGGCAGCGGCAAAACCTCCATCATACGCACCATAACAGCAGAAAATCCCATAACCACAGGCAATGCCCGCGTTGGGGATTTCAACCTCTCCAACCTTAAAAGGAGGAAAATACCCTATCTCAGGCGCAAAATCGGTGTGGTTTTTCAGGACTTCCAACTCCTGATGGACAGGAGCGTGGAGGATAATCTCCTTTTTGTCCTCAAATCCACCGGATGGAAAGACCGCAAGCTTATGGAGGAGAGAATAAATAGCGTGCTTGAGGCGGTAGGAGTGGCCAGCAAGGCCCACAAAATGCCGCATCAGCTCTCAGGAGGCGAGCAGCAGAGAGTAGCCATAGCCCGCGCTCTACTCAACGAGCCTCGTCTCATACTTGCAGACGAGCCCACGGGTAATCTTGACGGCGAAACCGCTGCGGGCATAATGCGCCTGCTTTTCGAGATCAACCGTACACGCAAGACTGCCATCCTGATGGTTACACACAATATGAATATCGTACGGGAATTTCCCGGAAGAATACTGGTTTGCTCCAATAATGAATGCAAAGAAATATCAACAGGTCATAGCCTGGTTTGAGGCCAATATGCCGGTAGCCGAAAGCGAGCTGGACTACAAGAACCCCTACCAGTTACTGTGTGCAGTGATACTCTCTGCCCAGGCTACCGACAAGCGGGTCAATATGATCACCCCCGAACTCTTCGAACGCTTCCCCACACCCGAAGATATGGCCGCATCCAATGAGGAGGAGATATATCAGATCATACGCTCCATAACTTACCCTAACAGCAAAGCACGCCACCTGCTGGGGATGGCACGAATGCTGGTGAGTGACTTCGGATCCGTGGTCCCGGATAATGTAGATGAATTGCAGAAACTTCCCGGTGTAGGACGTAAGACAGCCAATGTGATTGCTTCGATCGTCTACAATAAGCCGGTGATAGCTGTAGATACGCATGTATTCCGCACCGCACGCCGCCTTGGACTCTCATCAGGCAACAATGTGCTTGAAGTTGAAAAGGATCTGACCGCCGGTTTTCCGGAACACCTTCGCGCAAAAGCGCATCACTGGCTGATACTCCATGGCCGTTATGTCTGCACTGCGAGAAAACAAAAGTGCGAATCCTGTGGACTCGCACCTTTCTGTGACCATTTCAACCAGAACAATTGATTCTGATTAAAATCTCTTGGTAATACCTATATAAGATCTGTAAGGAATATCAGGTCCGAGAAGTCTAAGGTTGTATTTACCATCCAAAAATAGGCTCCAGCCATTGCTGAAGTTGTACTCAATGCCTGCACCGAAGTCCATACCGACGTGGAAGTCAACATTCTTACCGAATCCTATGTTCACACCAATGATGGGATAAACATTTAGGCCGTCAATGAGATTGATCAGGTAGTGAAAACCCACATCGGCACCGAGATGGATGGAGTTATGATCATCTACTCTTTCAAAGAATAGATCGAATCCTGCCCTTCCTCTAAAGTTGTTTGCGTTAAAGTCACCATGGAGGCCGACTGTAGGACCCCAAAATGCGTAACCTATGTGTGCGCCCACTGCACCGAAAGTGGTGGAGACTTTATAAGTTTTCTGATCTGATTCGGTTGCCTGATCCGAGTTGGTCTGGGCTGATAGTGATGAAACACCGATGAGTGCAACCGCCAACACTAGGATTAATTTCTTCATTTGATAAAATTATGTTAGTTAAAATTTCAAATTTGATGTATCTTTATTATTTGAAACAGGAAACAAATGTAACACTTTTTTTAAATTCTCATCTTTTTTTGAAAGGCAATGCTGACATATTTGCAACGACTCTTGCCGATTTCAGGTCCTGTCTGAAACTGGAGAGATCATTGTCAGACAACACCATAGCCGGGTATAACTCCGATTGTTCAAAATATTTCAAATTTCTGAAGGAAAAGGGTATCATTTCGCCGGAGGCTGCATCATCCGAAGATATTTCGGAATACCTTGCGAGAGCGACTGACGCGGGTCTCTCCAAGAGGAGCCAGTCCCGTCTGGTCAGTTCCCTGAAATCACTCTATCGCTTTTTAGAAGGCGAGGGACGGCTAAAGGAGAATCCTTGCGACAGAATTGATACCCCAAAACCAGGCAGATATCTTCCGGAGGTACTCTCCGTCGATGAGGTGGAGCGCATCCTTGATTCTTTTGACCTTTCGAAAAGCGAAGGACAGCGCAATAAAACCATCATCGAGGTGCTCTACTCCTGCGGATTGAGGGTGAGCGAACTGGTGGGTCTACGCATCAGCGATCTCTTTTTGGCTGAGCAGTTTATCAGAGTAACCGGTAAGGGTTCCAAGCAGCGTCTGGTGCCCATCGGAGAACCGGCAGTGCGGAGCATCTCCCTCTATATGAGGATACGTAATGCCGGTCCGATAGCAAAGGGAGCGGAGGATATACTCTTTCTCAACCGCCGCGGAGGCAAGCTTACGCGGGAAATGATTTTTTTGATTGTTCGCCGTCAGGCGGAAATTGCCGGAATCCGCAAAAAAGTCTCTCCTCACACTTTCAGACACTCTTTTGCCTCCCATCTGGTGGAAAACGGAGCCGATTTACGTGTCGTACAGGAAATGCTCGGTCACGAAAGCATACTCACCACAGAAATTTACACACATATAGATACAAAGAAATGGCAGCAAACTATTCTTCAATTCCATCCTAAAAGAAAATAATTTTCACTACCTTTACAAATTGAATTTCAAAATAAATTTTCAGCATAACACTTAACTTATCTTTATACATATGGCTTACACCACTACAACTAAACAGAGTTATGGAAACAGGGTTTCCAAATCTTTCAAGGGTATCGGCAGCGGTATCCTGCTTTTTATCATCGGTACGGTATTGCTATTCTGGAACGAAGGCAGGACGGTCAAAGTTAAACGCGCATTAAACCAGGCTGCGGATGTGACTGTGGAAATGCCCGACATTTCCCGAATAGATCCCCAGTTTGAAGGCAAGATGGTACACGCTATAGGTGATGCATCCACAGCTGAAATCCTTAGTGACGGACTCTTCGGCATTTCGCTGAATGCCATCAACCTCTCACGGAACGTGGAATACTATCAGTGGACCGAGCAGAGCAAAGAGGAAAAAAAGGAAAAAATAGGGGGCGGTCAGGAGATCACAACCACCTATACTTATAGCAAGAAATGGGTCTCTTCACCTATCAACTCTTCAGAATTCGCCGATCCTGATTACCGGAACTCCAACTTTGTACTCACCACTATTGAACCAAATCAAATTGTCGCTGATGTAGTCGACTTCGGAACCTACAAACTTCCTCCCTTTCTCAAGAACGGTATAAGTAGTGCGGAAGATGCCACCCCTGAACTGACCGAGCAGATGATCAAAGAGTGGAATGAAGTACTATGGAAGAGGGACAGTTCCGCTACAATTACAGTGAGTACGGGGCAGGCCTACTTAGGACGAGACGTGAACAACCCTGACGTGGGTGATGTCAGGGTAACATTTGGCTATACTCCTACTCCTCAGACAGTCTCCATACTCGCAGTTGTTGTAGGTGATACATTCGGTGAGTTTGTGGCGAAAAACGGCAAAAATGTCTCCCGAATTGCACTCGGCTCGGTTTCTGCCGAAAATATGTATGACGCAGCACAGAAAGAGAATAAGGTAATCGCCTGGATCCTCCGCATACTGGCCGTTATACTTATTATCGGTGGGCTAAAGGGTATCTTCAACTTCCTCAGCACCATATTCGCAGTTGTTCCCTTTATACGAAGAGTTCTCGCTGCGGGCATCAACTTTGTCTGTACCGTCGTAGGTCTGATCTGGAGCCTATTGATATTTGTCATTGCCTGGATATCATATCGACCTGCACTCGGCATCACTTTCCTTGTTTTGATAGCGGCCCTCATAGTGCTGCTGGTTATGCGTTCAAAGAAAAAGAAGAACACTCCCGCTGACGTGCCTGCCCAATAATAGAAGACATGAAGCTGAGAGTATTTTTATTTTGCACCCTGACAATAGCTTTGGCGATAAGTTGTTCAACAGGAGACAAAACTCCTCAGACAGCCGCCGGCATAAAAGAGAATCCATATAAAGGCTTTAGGACACGTGCCGATTTCGGACTCAACGGTCCGGTCAAGTCATTTACCGAGACCAGATACCATGAGATGCAACCTTTCTCACGTACATGGCACTTTGACCATGACGGCAGAGTGACTTCGATTGTAGAGGAGGATGTGCACCCTCAGACACGTCTGGAAATAAGAATCGATAAAAAAGGAAATCCTGTCGATACGGTTTTTTCCTTTACAGATTCTCTAAATTATGCATTTGATATGCAGGCCAGCACTTATCTTTCCGACGGCAAGCCTCTCAAAGAGGTCTATAAAATGAATGGCCAGTTGGCTGAGGTACATCAATTCATCTACGACAAAAAAGGCCGCTGCATCAGGATCAACATAGTTGAAAGTAACGGTGAACTTAGAGGTTCTTTCCTATATTTCTACGATGAGAATGGCAACCTGACAAACGAACGCTATGTAAGTATCAAATATGCCGTCGATGGTAACGAAATCATCTCAGAGATCGTAAATGTATACGATAGCTATGGGAATCTTATCGAGATCAGCAAGTACAATGTCGGCAAACTTGAGGTAAGAGATGTCATGTATTATAACGACAAAGGAGACCTGCTGCGCCAATATTCCGAGTACGAGGGAGGATATGTCACCGAGATTTTCTACACCTACGACAGAGATGGCAAGCGCAACGGCGATAGGTTCTATACCATTGAGGATGACCGGCGTGTGATAATGACCAGAGATAGTACGTTTATTGATGAAGCCGGCTACAGACATGAGGAGCAATACACCTGGACAGACGGTCTTCATACCAGTGAAGCTGTTTTTGATAAAGAGGGAAAAATGATGGAATATCATTACTATGGCGAGTTTGCTCAGGAACCCCGTATTCCTAACAACACAATAACTTTCCATTACGATGAAGAGGGCTACCTCAGTAAAGCCGAGCTTAGAAGCGGAAGTGATATTATTCCCTACCTATTCGGAGAAAAAGACAGTTTTGACAACTGGACCCGCCGTTATCTTACTCCTGAAGAGGTATTTGATACCTACGGCATAGGTATGGAAGATTTCAGCTATTTCCTCCGACGCTATGAAAGAACCTACACCTATTACGACTAAAAACACAAATATTTATTAACACATAAAACTTTATTCTATGGTAACAACATTGATTGTGATTGGCATCCTGGCCATTTTGATAATCTGGGTGATTTCCGTACAACGGAATCTTATCAGCAAAGAAGAATTGTGCAAAAATGCAATGAGCCAGATAGGTGTCCAAATGTCGAGCCGCTGGGATGCACTTACGGCACTCGCGGAACTCATCAAATCCTATGACGAACACGAGTACAATTCACTCAAAGATGTAATTGCACAGCGCACAAGCATCACCGGCAGCAGTTCAGCAGCCGATGCCAACATGCAGGAAACCATCCTTACAGATGCCATGAGACGTATAGCCGTGGTAGTTGAGCAGTACCCCAACCTCAAAGCCAATGAGATGTACGTCAAGACTATGGATAGCGTCAATTTGTATGAAAATCAGGTACGTATGAGCCGTATGGTATACAATGACAGCGTAACCAACTACAACCGTCTCATCCGTCAGATTCCCAGCAATATCGTAGCTTCATTGTTCGGGTTCAAGTCCAAGGATTATCTCGAAGAAAATCCGGCCAAGACTGAAATGCCCTCAATGAAAAAGTAATGAAACGTCTGTTGCTCACGTTTTTGACCGCGATTGCCGCTTTTACTGCGACAGCGGAAAATACCACCATTCGGAATATTGACATAACATATATTCTTACACCCGAAGGGCACGCCAAAGTGACTGAAGTGTGGGATGTCAGTGCAAAAAACATCACCGAGTGGTATTTGGTCAAATATAATATGGACTCTGCCGTCTCAATTACAGACCTTGCGGTAACTGATGAGAATGGCCTCAACTTTATAAATGAAGGTGAATGGGATATAGACCGAAGCCTCAGCAAAAAGGCAGGTAAATGCGGTATTGTATACAAAGGTGTTAATGATTACGAATTGTGCTGGGGTATCGGCTCCTATGGAGATCATATTTTCACCGTTAAGTATACTATCAACAACTTTGTATTGTCAATGGAGGATTATGATGCGCTTCATTTCCAATTCATCTCCCCGGACCTCTCTTCCGCTCCAGAACACGCGAAAGTGACTGTCAGATATCAGGATGACCTCTACCAGCTGGATACCTCCAACACTCTGATTTGGGGTTTTGGATATGAAGGCACCTGCGAATTCATAGATGGTACCATTGTAGCTAAATCAGATGCTCCTTTTAAGAAAAACAGTTCGGTCATAATATTGGCGCGCTTTGAAAAGGAGATGTTCCATAATCTTGTCAACCTAGACAACCGTTTGTTTGAAGAGCGCCATGCGCTGGCGATGGAGGGCAGCCACTTTGATGGAGAGCCTTCGGAATATTCATACGAAGATTTTGAAGCTAAAGATTCCATTATTCCGATTCTATGGACTCTGGGTATCATACTGGCCGGTGTAGGTATAGGCAAACAGAGCAAGAAGTATAAAAATGTCTCCACCTTCGGGGTAAAAAAACTCAAAGATATCGACTGGTGCAGAGAAATTCCGTACAATGGAAACTTGCTCGCAACCAATTTTGTTATTACAAAAGCCCCTTCCCTGTTTAAGACACGCAATAGTTATGCTATTGCGTCAGCATATATCCTTAGAATGATTCAGAAAAATATTCTGATTACAGGTAAAGACGAGAAGGGGAAAATTACCATCTCTTTCAACGACAAGGCAGATCTCGATAAGCTTGAATCTCCCGAAAAGTCACTTTTCAACATGATGAAACAGGCCAGCGGAGCAAACCTGATCCTTGAAGACAAAGAGTTTTCGAGATGGGCCAAAAAAAATAAAAGTACGCTAATCAGCTGGACAAATTCCATAAGCACCAAGGGTGTCAAAGCTCTGGAAGCGGGAGACTTTTTCTCAAACAACAAGTTCACCCCTTCAGGTGTTCAGGCCAACAACAAAGTACTGGGATTTTTCAAGTATCTGCAGGATTTTACGCTTATCAATGAAAGAAGATCGGTAGAGGTACATTTGTGGCAGGATTATCTGGTGTTTGCCACCCTTTTCGGCATTGCGGACAAGGTAGCTAAAGAGCTCAAGGATATCGACCCTATAGCCTTCGAGAAAGCTGTCAACTACGATTTCGACACATTCTCTACCATTCTCTACCAAACGAGAATGCTTTCCAATGCAATAACACTGAACTCATATGTGGCATCTTCTTCGGGTGGCTCATTCTCAGGAACAAGCTCCTGGAGTGGCGGAGGAGGAGGTTCTTCCTTTGGCGGAGGCGGAGGATTTTCCGGTGGCGGTTCCGGCGGCGGAGGCAGATAAATTCCATTTGTCTGAATTTCAAAAAAAAATTACCTTTGCGACTAAAATAGAATCCTATGAAGCGCAGAGGTATTTTTTTATTAGCCTTTATTATAATCACAATACAGGTCTCCGGACAAAACAGAAACTATACACGAGACACCATTCCGCAAAGGGACTCCCTCACCTACTTCGAGGAAGTGCTGGTAATAGATACTCTGGATACGGATGACAAATTTACCAAAATCATCCTCTATGATGACTATACCTGGGCATATTTTGATCTGGGCAGACCGGTGATAGATACTGCGGAGTTCTTCGATTCCTGGGAAGGAACAGGCGTACATTCCTTCAGGGATGTAAAACTCTCGGACATACCCGAAGAAGTGGACCTGTTGCTGGTAGACTCCCTCAACGGATTCTGTGTCCCATATCAACAGAAAGTGGGATCCGGGTTCAAGTTCAGAAGGACAAGGGAACATAAAGGGGTTGACTTATCGCTCAAAACGGGAGACACCATCAGAGCCGCATTCGACGGTATGGTGCGTCTCTCTGAAGGTACAAGGAGAACCGGAGGTTACGGCAATCTGGTAGTAATTCGCCACCCAAACGGACTTGAAACCTACTACGCTCACCTATCCAAACGGATAGTGGATAGCGGAGAGGTAGTTAAAGCAGGTGAAGTGATAGGACTGGGAGGAAATACCGGACGCAGCAACGGTCCGCATCTTCACTTCGAGACCAGATACAAAGGACATCCTTTTGATCCTCAACGTATCATAGACTTTGAGAAGGGAGTGCTCAGAGACTCGCTTTTTACCCTCAAAAAACACTACTTCAGCATCTATTCACATTGGGGACAGACCGACGAGGAGTCGCTAGCTGCTTCACAGCGAATCATCCATACCATCAAATCGGGAGATACTCTCGGTGCACTCGCCATAAGATATGGCACCACCGTCAGGAGAATCTGTCAACTCAACGGCATAAGTTCCAACAAGATATTAAGAATTGGCCAGCGCCTGATAGTTAGGTAGTATCCGTTCCAGAAGCGCTACACGCAGGCTATCTCCCTCCTTCAGAAATAGAGAGTGAAGCTCTTTGAGGTATGCATAGGGTAAAAACCCATACTCTCTGCGCAGCAATTCCTCTTCCGGAAGGAAAAACAACTCTCCCTGATTGAAGACATTGATGCAGAATAGCACCTTATCCTCCTCAATCCAGGCCGGAATCAGCTTATTGCGATATTCCACGGGATATACCGGAAGGGAGCAATCCTGCGCAAACATAAAATAGAGAAGCATAAGGAGATGTTTTCCGCCCTCTCCACGGCTGAGAATAATGGCCGGCATTTGATATTCGGGCGAAAGGTCATCCGATGGAAACGCCTTGAATCCGAACCTATTGAAAAAAATGTGATTGAAGACTCCACAACTCTCCATTGCGGTCATTCCGCCACTCAATTCCATAACCATCTCCGCTGACTTGCCGACAAAAGCATTGACCAATTCACGCCAGTTCTCACCGCGATAGAGCAGTTTTGTGAGCAGCACTGCGAAATCCAGAAGTTGAAATTGTTCGCCCTCTTCAAGGTGGATGGCCTCATTCATGGAATTAATGACCATTTCATAATAAATCTCTTCCAGGCGATGCGCTACCTCTTCTTTGACGGCGGGATCGCTTTCACGGGAAGCAATCTCCTCAAGGGCAGAAAGCATTTCCTGACCCTGCCTGAGGACTTCTGCCATGACACTTCTCGATACGACCTGATCCGGGTCATCAAGCAATGCATAGAGGGAATGTTGGAGATCAGTCTGCATCAGATGGATGTGCCGGTAAGTGTATCAAGTGCCAATTGCACAAGGCCTTTCATCAAAAGATGGTAGTCAGGACGGCTCTCTTTTGCATAGCGGTTGGCTATTACGAGGCAGATTGTGCCTGCATCATGTCCCAGAAGTGCAGAGAGACCGGAAAGTGCGGAACTTTCCATCTCAATATTAGTCACCCTTCGGTCATAATATCTGAATGATTCCAGATTGCCTATAAGATCGTCAAACGTGAGCGGTAATCTTACCGATCTGCCCTGTGGACCGTAAAAGCCGGGAGCGGAGATAGTCATCCCCATTACCGAGTTCTTTTCAAACAATGATATCAGGCGTTCTGCAGATTTGATGAAATAGGGGGCCGGAAGTCGCTTCGGCCAATTCATGTGCTGCACAAAAGCAGCTTCCATGGCAGCATCCGCAACCTCGCTACACCCGGCATACCAGTTCAGGAGTCCGTCAAATCCGATGGAATATTCCGAAAATACGTAACTTCCAAGAGGTATATCGGGCTGTACGGCACCGCAGGTGCCAATACGAAGCAGTGTCAACCGTTTGTGATCAGGTCTGACGCATTTGGTATTGAAATCGATATTTGCCAGAGCATCCAGTTCTGTGACTACTATATCTATATTGTCGGTGCCTATGCCGGTAGAAATAACGGAAACCTCCCTTCCGTTGTAGCGGCCCGTGACTGTACGAAATTCCCGCGATGATTTGTCAACCCTGATTGAACCCTCCTCAAAAAAAGAGGCCACAAGTTTTACTCTGCCGGGGTCTCCAACCAGTATGACGGTATCAGCCAACTCTTCAGGCAAAATATGAAGATGAAAAATTGATCCGTCGGGATTGATGATCAGTTCTGAAGGTGCTATGGGTAATGAAGACATTAGTGTCGTTATTTGTGGTTTAAAATTCAAATATAGGACTTTTTTCCCTAATTTTGTCAAATCAATCTACACATTAGGCAGTATGCTCAGAAGATTCCAGACATATCTTATAATTGCAGCGGCTCTGCTGCTTGGCTCAATGTTTTTCTCCAATATGTGTTACGGCATAATTCCCACCGACGCCCCTTCGGAGACATGGGAACGCATTACCATCAGATTTTTTGAGAGGAGCCAGTTTTTGATAATGACATTCGTTACCTTCTCCCTATGCGTGATTGCACTCTTCTATCACAAAAAACGTCTGCTGCAGATACGTATCTGTCTGCTCAACTCCATAATTCTTTTTGCTTTTCAGATATGGATTTTGGTGGAATTCATGAAACTGAGGCCCCTCTATTCTCTTTCTGTCCCGTCACTATTTCCCATCATCTCTATTATCCTGCTGGTATTGTCAATCAGGTATATCGCAAAAGATGAAGCCGTAGCGATGTTTTCCCGTGCAGTCCGCGCGAATGACACCGGTAAAAAAGGAAAGAAAAAGTAGCCCTACTCTTCGCTCTTGCAATATTTTTGGATAACGCTGTAGGCATCCTGGATGCCCAGCTCTCCCGCCATGCTCAGATCCATACAGCCTTTTTCTTTGTCTTTAAGGTATATCAGTACCAGACCGCGGTTGTAGTAGGCTTCACCGATATTGGGATAGAGTTCTATCGCTTTGGTATATTGTACTATTGACTCGGGAAGGTCATCGGAGAGACAGTAGAGGTTGCCGAGATTGTAGTATATGTAGGGGAATGAAGGATCTATCGAAGCCGCCTTTTTCATATCGTGAATTGCGGGAGTATAGTCATATGTATGACGCACCTGCTCCTGTACTCTGGTCTTGACTGTATTGTCGTTATCGAGTGTAAGAACGGGCACGTTGTTTTCTATGGATGAAATGAAATCTATCATTTCAGCCTGCAGAGCACCTCTGTTGATGTAATAAAAGATATTATCAGGGCTTTTTGTTATGGCTTCGTCATAGCAAACCATTGCAGTGTTGAACTGTTTGTTATCCGTTTCCAGAAGTGCTTTGGCAAAGAGATTGATATCGTTACGGTCTGTACGAAGCAGGCGGTTGACTTCTTCGCGCAGACTTTGAGCATCTGGCAGGTAACCGCCTTTAGATGATTCGAATTTCACGGCAATGGGAGATGAGCTGATAAAACTGTCGAGTGATGCATTATCAAACCTGCGGTTGATAAGTATATTACTCTCCTGAGGAATGTTGTCCGGAGCTACGGCAGCAAATTTATAAAGGGGTTTGAGACGAATATCTACATCTCTGTACTGCAGCAGTTCATTGTCAAAGTCCTTCTTGGCAAAATCTGCATCGAGCGCCAGCAAGTGGTCATATTTCCTGGTGGTATCGGCAAAGGCGGCATATCCTGTGGAATCCGAAGTCTGAGCGCGGTACTCCTCTATTTTTCTTTGTGCTATTTCGTAATCCTGGCGCGAAGAGTTATATTGTCCTAGCTGACTCTTTGCATAAGCCCTATTCATGTAAGCTTTCGCAAAATCCGGATATAGGTTGATGGCTTTCGAGTAGTCATCCATCGCATCGCGGTAGCGACCCATTTCCATAAAGACGGCGGCACGGTTGAAATAGGCCAGCACGTTGTTCGGATTTATGGCCAGCACTCTGTCGTAATCATCGAGTGCACTGCGATAATCTCCAACCTGAGCTCGGATGATGGCTCTGTTATAGAGAGTGAGAGCATTGCCGGGTTCTTGTTCCAGCACTTTATCCAGGTCAGCCAGCGCTCCTTCGATATCCTTCATTTCATGTCGAATTATCGCTCTGTTGAAATATGCAAAAGTGTTTGCAGTATCCAATTTCAATGCGGTATTCAGATCTTCAAGTGCAGGTTCCATATCTTGCCTGAGCGCATATATTCTGGACCTGCGAACATAGGCTTCAGGGTCATATCTATCTATGGAAATGGCTTTGTTGTAGTCATCCAGGGCTTTGGTCGTGTCACCCAGATAGAGGTAGGATGCCCCTCTGTTGAGGTATGCATTACTCTCACGAGGCTCTTTTTTGATGAACATATTGAAGTCCTTGACCGCTTTCTCGAACTGCTGTGAAAGAAAATAGGTTACTCCCCTGCTGAAATAGAGTCCGGTATAGCCGGGACGCAAATCTACGGCCTCTTCAAGGTCTTTGAGTGCCAGATCGTACTTGCCTATCCTACTGAGTGTGATTGCGCGGTAGTGATATGCGGGTGTATATATGGGATTGAAGTGTATGGTCTTATCGAAGTCCATCTGGGCTCCTACAAGGTCGCCGAGATTGTATTTTGCTATTCCCCTGAAGAAGTAGGCTTCAAATATGGTACTGTCCAGACGGGAGAGGATGTTGAAACTCTCGATTGCGTTGGAATACTTGCCTTCAATCAGCGCCTGTCTTCCCCTATAGTAAAAATGGTCAAGATCGTACTGGCACCAGGCCGGTACGGCGGTGACGATAATGAAGAGTGAGACGAAAAAGGCTTTTTTGAACATATTGACAAAAATAGTATTTTTGCACTTTGCTTGGAAAAAAAATGAAAAAAATCGCACTATATACGTTATTCCTGTTAGCAACCCTCCCGCTTTTAGCACAGGTAACGACCAAATACGAACAAAAGCTATACCGCGGCAAACAGCAGGAGATACTCTCCCATATCGCAGATGATATGGCAAAAGGGCGTGCCTCAGGTACGATCGGCAAGCAGGCAATTGAGCAGTATATAGTACGCAGGTTTCAGGAATATGGTCTCAAGCCCTACAAATGGCATTATATACAAAGCTCCAGGTGCAACGACTCCATTATAGCGAGAAATGTGGTCGGCGTAATTCCTGCAACAGTCCAAACCGACAAATATGTAATAGTAGGTGCTCATTACGACCACATAGGCGAGATCAAGGGCAATATCTACAACGGAGCCGATGACAACGCTTCCGGAGTTACCGCTCTCATCAACCTTGCAGAAATGTTTTCTGAAATGAAAAAAGATGGCAAGGGACCGGGCAAAAACATAGTTTTTGTAGCGTTTGACGGCAAGGAGTTCAATATGTGCGGCTCGGAACATTTCGTACAAAATCTGCCCTTTCCCGCACGCAATATCACCTGTATGGTAAATCTGGATATGATTGGCACCGACCTTGAACCGGTAGGATTCAGACGCGACTATCTTATCGTACTCGGCGAAGAACGCCTTGACCCCAAATACAGGGGCATTTTGGGCTATCTGAGTCGAAGAAAAAACTACGAAATGGACCTTGACCTGACATTTTATGGCAGCAAAGACTTTACCAAGATTTTCTACAGGATGAGCGATCAGTACTCCTTTGCCAAAGCGGGAATTCCGGCCCTACTCTTCACCAGCGGTATTCACAAACACACTTACAAGCCATCCGATAAGTCTGATATCATAAACTACGACTTGTTGAGAAAACGCACATTGTTGATATTCAATTTCCTCTTCAGGGTCTGTGAATACTGATTCATATATTTGGGGATTATTCACTATATTTGTTGTTTATAACACACGATAATGCTATCGTGACGACAACATTTTATACAATGAAATACATTAAGATCACTCTCGCGGTTATTGCCGCCTTGTTTATTTCTCAGACACTATCGGCTCAAGTACCGCTGAAAATCGTCATCGGAGGAGAGGACACGGTTTACAACCAGAAACACACCCTTGTGTGCATTACAGATCCGGGCAATGTCGCTGCCATCAATGAAAATCAGTTGAAAGTCTACCGCACCGGTGCTTTCGGTACGGAAATCGATCTAAGGCGAGGCAACAACAAGATCGAAATAACATTATTCAAAGGAAAAAACAGACGTATTGAAACCATCAACGTTTATTACGATCCCGATGCCAAAAAGCCTGTTCGCCCCGAACCCAAAATGACCCTGGAAGAGGCAAAGGCAATTATGGAGAAGTCACAATATAAGGAGGAGTTATTTTATGGTCTCTCCCTGGACGGAGCATATTTGCAGTTCGGTGACGGTGACGACCGCCTTGGCGGATCCAAAATGGGATATGTGGATGCTGGAATAGTATTCAAGGTGGTTGCCTCAGTTGGCGACCTCTATAAAGTGCAGCTTTCACAGAATAAATTTGCATACATTCCTCAGGAATATCTCGAAAGAACTGACGAAAGGACATCTCAGATCAACACCGGAAGCTGGAGCGTCTCAAATCTCGGCAAGGCCGACAGGGTGAGAATCTCTTTGCCAAAGCGTCTTCCTTATGTCTCCTGGACACAGCTTGACCCCACCACCATCTGCATCGACATTTTCGGAGCTACCAACAACAGCAACTGGATAACCCAGTACAGAGGCCTGCAAATGATCTCCTATGTGGACTATAGACAGGTTGACAGCGATGTATTCAGGGTAATCCTCCGCCTTAAACACAAATATTGCTGGGGTTACAAAATAGGATATGAGGGCAACAATCTGGTAATTGATGTACGTCACACTCCGGGGCTTTCACTTAACGGACTTAGAGTGGGTCTTGACGCCGGTCACGGTGGTTCCGCACTCGGTGCCGTAAGCATCACCGGCATCCGGGAGAAAGATGTCAACCTCGATATTGTAAATATGCTCAAAAGAGCTCTCGAAGCCAAAGGAGCCACAGTCGTACTCAGCAGGAGCGGCGATTATGATATCTCCATGAGTGAAAGAAAACGCATATTCAATGAAAACAACGTTCATATAGCACTATCTATCCACAACAATGCGGGAGGATCTCCGGTCAACCCGATGGGATCAAGCACCTACTACAAACACATCACCAACCGCGACTTTGCTGAAACCATGCTTGAGAGACTCCTGGAACTTGGAGTACCGAACTTCGGACTCGTGGGCAACTTCAACTTTTCATTAGCTGCACCCACAGAATACCCCGTGGTGTTGCTTGAACTCCTCTTTATGAGCAGTATATGGGATGAAGACAAGTTGATTGATCCCGATTTCCGGAAAAAGATGGTCAACAATATCGTGCTCGGACTTGAAGATTATCTCGAAAAAGTGGATGCTTCCATTGAAGAACCCGTCGTTAAAAAGAAGAAAAGGAGATAAAATTGGATAATGGAGTTCAGGATCAGTTCGTCATACAAACCTACAGGTGACCAGCCTGAGGCTATAGAGCAAATCTGCAATTCGATCAGGGAAGGCACTCAGGCAACTACGCTTATGGGTGTGACCGGATCGGGCAAGACCTTCACTATGGCCAATGTCATCGAACGACTTCAAAGGCCGACACTTATCCTGAGCCACAACAAAACACTCGCCGCACAACTCTACGGCGAGTTCAAATCCTTCTTCCCCGACAATGCAGTGGAGTATTTCGTATCATACTACGATTACTATCAACCGGAGGCCTATTTGCCTACGACCGATACCTACATCGAGAAGGATCTGAGCATCAATGACGAAATTGAGAAACTCCGTCTGAGCACCTCCTCGTCCCTCCTTTCGGGGCGAAGGGACATCGTTGTGGTCTCCTCCGTCTCCTGCCTCTACGGTATCGGAAATCCCGAAGATTTTCACAGCACCACCATTCATATCAAGAGAGGGGAATTGTTTAGCCGCCAACAGCTCCTTTATAAGCTGGTTGATGCTCTCTATTCACGCAATGAGATTGAGTTTAACAGAGGCAATTTCAGGGTAAAGGGAGAGTGTGTGGAGATTTATCCCGCTTATGGCGATATCTCTTTCAGAGTGCTCTTTTTCGGCGATGAGATTGAGAGCATCGAGATGACCGACCCCCTCAGCGGTGCTACACTGGAGTATTTAAATGAGATATCCATCTTCCCCGCCAACAATTTCGTCACTACAAAGGAACGTATTCGCAGTGCGATTAACAACATCCGGGATGATATGATGGCACAGTACAACTATTTTAGGGAGATTGGCAAGCATCTTGAAGCTAAGAGACTCAAAAGTCATGTGGAATATGACCTGGAAATGATAAAGGAGATCGGCTATTGCCCCGGTATCGAGAACTATTCGAGATATTTTGACGGCCGCAAGGCCGGTGAAAGACCCTTCTGCCTGATAGATTACTTCCCGGATGATTTTCTTACATTTGTAGATGAGAGTCACGTCACACTGCCCCAGGTAAGGGCAATGTATGGCGGAGACCGTTCCCGTAAGGAGACTCTCGTGGAGTATGGATTCCGTCTGCCTGCAGCTGCCGACAATCGTCCGCTTAAATTCGATGAGTTCGAGTCTCTGATCGGCCAGCGGCTTTTCGTAAGCGCAACTCCCGGAGAGTACGAATTGGAGGCCTCAGGCGGTGTAATTGTGGAGCAAATAGTACGGCCTACGGGACTCCTGGACCCTCCCATAGAGATCAGGCCCATCGCCAACCAGGTGGACGACCTGCTGGAAGAGATAGAGATACGTGCCGAGCAAGATGAAAGAGTGCTCGTCACCACTTTGACCAAGAGGATGGCTGAAGAACTTGAGAAATATCTGACCAAGGCCTCAGTAAGAGCCCGCTACATTCACTCGGATGTGGATACGCTCGAGAGGGTTGAAATCATTGAGGATTTCAAGGAAGGCAGGTTTGACGTACTGGTGGGTGTCAATCTGCTGCGCGAAGGTCTCGACATACCTTCAGTATCGCTGGTTGCAATACTGGATGCCGACAAAGAAGGATTTCTCCGCTCCGGCAGGGCTCTTACACAAACCGCAGGCAGAGCGGCGCGCAATCTCAACGGCAAGGTAATAATGTATGCGGATACCATCACACGTTCCATGAAAGAAACTATGGATGAGACTGAGAGACGCAGAGCCAAACAGGAGGCCTATAACAAGGCTCACGGTATCACTCCCAAACAGGTAGCGATCTCTGCAAGAAGTGTTCTCTCAAAGAGCACATATCAGGCCCGGGAAGAGGCAGAAGTGCGAATGCTGGCAGAGGACCCTGTCATCAGCAGGATGTCTCCGGCAGAACTGATTCGTGTGGTAGAGGCTGCCAAAAAGAAGATGGAGGAATCGGCGGCTGAATTGGATTTCATTCTCGCCGCAAAATATAGGGATGAAATGAATGCCCTCAAGAAATTACTGAAATAGCAGATGATTATGATTCCCGAAACACTTAAAAATATAATCCGTAATTACAATGATGAGGATGCTGCAATGGTTACACGCGCCTGTCGCATAGCTGAATCCGAGTTGAGAGAGAGAGAACGCGGCAACAACAGACCGTTTATCGAACACCCTCTGGGAGTAGTATCTATCATTTCTGAAATGGGCCTGATGGCAGATTCCGTAACAGCCGTTTTTTTACACGAAGCCAACCGTTTCAAGGTGGAAAACCTTTCAGAACTCAATAGAACGGTACTTTTCAACAGTTTCAAGTCTGATTTTCCGAAGGAGATCGTAGATATCGTCGCAGGACTGAACAATATAGCTTCAATAAAGCTCCAGGAGACAAATCTCGATGCCGAACGCTACCGCAAACTCATCGTATCTTACTCCAGCGATCCTCGGGTAATACTGATTAAGCTTGCAGACCGTGTGGAGGTGATGCGCAACCTCGACATATTACCCGCATCCAAGCACAAGTCCAAGATAATGGAGACTATGCTGCTCTACATACCGCTCGCCCACCAGCTAGGGCTATACCGTATAAAAAGCGAACTGGAGGATCTTTTTCTCAAATATGCCGAACCAGAGCAATATCGCGCCATCACCAACAACCTCAAGGCCACCGAAAGAGACCGTAATCTGCTGGTAAGCCGTTTCGTTAACCCCCTAAAAGATAAACTCAGCCGCAACGGCATCGAATATACGCTCAAGGCACGCACCAAGAGTGCCTATTCCATCTGGAAAAAGATGCAAGCCCAGAAGGTACCCTTTGAGAAAATACACGATGTATTTGCCATCAGGTTCATCATAGAATCTCCGCCCGATAGGGAAAAAGAACAGGAACTTTGCTGGCAGGTCTATTCCCTTGTGACCGAAAAATATCAGCCCGACACTTCACGTCTGCGTGACTGGATTACCGTACCCAAGGAAAATGGCTATGAATCCCTTCATACCACCGTACAATACAGGGAGGGTGTAACGATTGAAGTGCAGATACGAACCGTCAGAATGGATTACGAGGCAGAGCATGGCCACGCATCACACTGGTCATACAAAGGCATCAAAAGCGAAAGCGGAATCAGCAGCTGGCTTGACAGAGTGCGGATGATTATGCAGGATGGTAATGACATGCAACAATACACACAGGTCTCCCCTATTCTGCTCAACGAGGTATTCGTCTTCACTCCCACCGGTGACCTCAGGCAACTCCCGGAAGGGGCAACTGTATTGGATTTTGCATTTGACATCCACACCAACCTCGGCGTAAAGTGTTCCGGAGGCCGTGTCAACGGAAAAATGGTCTCCATCAGGGAGAAACTCAAGACCGGTGATGTAGTGGAGATCATAAGCAACAAAAACCAGAAACCCACCTCTGACTGGCTCAATATTGTCGTTACCTCCAAAGCCCGGAGTAAAATCAAACAGAAACTCAAGGAGGAGGAAAACAAAAGAGCATCAATCGGGAAGGAAATTTTCGAAAGAAGACTTAAGAACTGGAAAATCGAGGCGAGTGACGAAATTCTTCACGCCCTGATCAAGAAATACAAGTACAAAACTCTCAACGAGTTTTACAGCGCCATAGGGGATGATGCCATTAACATGGTGGAGGTAAAGGAGTTTCTTTCCGATGACAAGAGACAGGAAAAGTTGCCCGATACTCTCGAGAAGGTGAGCAGAAGCAGTACGAAGGAGGAGTCTTCCGATTATCTGGTTATTGACGGAAAACTTGGAAATGTAGATTACAGAATGGCAAAGTGTTGTAATCCCATTTTCGGAGATGAAGTATTCGGTTTTGTAACCATCAGGGAAGGCATTAAAATCCACCGCATTTCCTGCCCGAATGCCGCACGCCTGATAGAATCTTACCCATATCGAATCCAGAAGGTGAAATGGAGGGAAAACGTCGGCAAAGGAAGTTTCCAGGTAACATTGCGCATAATGGCTTACGGTGATTTCTCCACCACTAATAATATAATAACAACCGTCAATTTGTTCAAGGCTTCCATACGCTCTTTCAATGTTAATGAAAAGAGAGGAGAGTTCGAAATAATGATGCAACTCTATGTTCCCAATAATCTCGAACTTGACAAGATAATAGCATCACTCAAAAAGCTTGGGTATGTAAGACAGGTAACACGGCTATAGTATTGCATAATGGCCGACAAATTCATACATATCAAAGGAGCCAGGGTCAATAATCTAAAGAACATTGACCTGAAAATACCGCGGGACAAACTGGTGGTTATCACAGGTGTATCCGGTTCAGGCAAATCTTCTTTGGCATTCGATACGCTTTTTGCCGAAGGACAACGCCGTTTTGCCGAAAGTCTCTCCTCATTTGCAAGACAATTTCTCGGCAGGATGAACAAACCGGCAGTAGACTACATCACCGGCATACCGCCGGCCATTGCCATCGGCCAGCGTGTTCACAGCCGTAATTCAAGATCCACGGTTGCCTCAAGCAGCGAGATCTACGACTATCTGAGACTGCTTTATGCCAAGATTGGAAAGACATATTCCCCCATTTCCGGCAGAGAAGTGACCTGCGATACTCCCAAAAGTGTCTCAGATTATATTTTTTCTCTCGGTGAGGGAAAGACTGCGCTAATCGTGGCTGATATAGGATGGAAGGAGGATGGCAAGGTTGAGAAACTCCTGGACCTGAAGCAGGAGGGATTTGTCAGAATTACCTCATCGGAGGGTGCTATTTTCAGGATAGATGAAATCTTGCAAAATATGGCAACTTATGAGGAAATGGAACTCTATCTGCTCGTCGACCGCATCATCATAAGTGACAACGAGGAGACACGCAGTCGACTTCTTGACTCCATTCAGACTGCATTTGCCCGTGGAAACGGACGCATTGCACTCTTCAGTGACGGTATATTGAAAGAGTTTTCAAATATCTTCGAGTGTGACGGGATAGTGTTCGAGCGCCCGGCCGAATATATGTTCAGTTACAACAATCCGCTGGGTGCCTGCTCCAGATGCGGCGGTTTCGGCAAGGTAATGGGTATTGATGAAGCACTTGTAATTCCCGACCCCTCTCTGAGTGTTTATGAGGGTGCAGTAGCGTGCTGGAAGGGAGAAACTATGAGCAGTTTTCTGAATGATTTCATAATGGAATCCGCACAAACCGGATTTCCGATCCACAAACCATATTACAAGCTTTCACCGGAGGAAAAAACCATACTCTGGGAGGGGGTTAATGGCAGTACGGCCATCACTCCTTTCTTCAAATGGATTGAGAGCAAAAAGTACAAGATACAATTCAATTATATGCTCTCCCGCTACTCCGGAAAGACTACCTGCCGTCTCTGCAACGGAACCAGACTCAAGGAACAGGCTCGATGGGTAAAGATAGGCGGCAAAGATATCACCGAACTGATGCAGATGCAGGTAGGAGATCTGGCCAAGTATTTCGAAGCATTGCTTCCGGGTTCCAAATCCGGAATCGAACTGGATGAATATGACTACGGTATCGCATCCAGGGCACTGAAGGAGATAAGACAGCGACTGGACTATATTCAATCAGTAGGGCTCTCCTACCTCACCCTTGACAGACCCTCTTCCACCCTCAGCGGAGGAGAAAGCCAGCGCATCGCCCTTGTAAGCTCTCTGGGCAACAATCTGGTGGGATCCATGTACATCCTGGATGAGCCGAGCATAGGTCTTCATCCCAGGGACACCCGCCGCCTTATATCCGTACTGAAAAAACTCCGTGACCTCGGCAACACCGTAATTGTGGTGGAACATGATGAAGATATCATACGTGCTGCCGATCAGCTTATTGACATCGGACCTTTAGCCGGAAAATATGGCGGCGAGGTTGTCTATCAGGGGCCTGTCACCGATGGCAATAATTCATCACTCACACTCAAATGCCTCTCCGAAAGGGACCTAAAGAGCATCCCCCCCGTCAGAAGAAAGTGGAAATACTCCATAGAGGTAGTGGGTGCTATGCAGAACAATCTGAAGAATATCAATGTCCGCTTTCCACTAAAATGTCTTACTGCAGTCACGGGTGTCAGCGGCAGCGGCAAATCTTCTCTGGTGGGAGACATACTGCATCCGGCACTTTATCGCCATATTCATCAGTTGGGTAGCAAACCCGGACTTTTTAAGGAACTGAGGGGAGATCTGGGTAGGATAAGTTCGGTCGAGTATATAGACCAGAACCCCATCGGAAAGAGTACAAGGTCCAATCCGGTAACCTATCTTAAGGTCTATGATGATATCCGAAAGCTTTTTTCCGAACAGCCCTATGCGAAAATGAACAACTACGGACACTCCCATTTTTCATTCAATATTGATGGAGGACGTTGTCCTGAATGTCAGGGAGAAGGAGTGATCAAAATTGAGATGCAGTTTATGGCCGATGTGACCATAACTTGCGAGGCATGCGGCGGCAAAAGGTTCCAGCCGGATATTCTAGAGGTGAGATTTCAGGGTAAGAATATCAGCGATGTGCTAAATATGAGCGTGGATGAGGCCATAGAGTTTTTCTCAGCCCAAAATGATCAGTCGGCAAAGAGGATTGCCGAAAGACTCCGGCCTCTCAAGGATGTCGGACTTTCCTACGTCAGTCTGGGGCAGAGCAGCAGTACACTCAGCGGAGGAGAGAGCCAGAGAATCAAACTGGCTTCATTCCTCGGAAAGGAGTTCGCTTCGGGAAGCATTCTGTTTATATTTGATGAACCTACCACCGGACTTCATTTTCAGGATATAGAAAAACTGCTCAAGTCATTTGATGCCCTTATCGAAAAAGGACACTCTATAATTGTGGTGGAACACAACCTCGACATCATAAGGGCTGCAGACTGGGTTATAGATCTCGGTCCTGATGCCGGAGACAAAGGTGGCGAACTGGTATTCGAAGGCACGCCTGAAATGTTGGCCCTCCATCCTGAACTCCCTACAGGTGCTGCTTTGGCAGGAAACTTCAGGAATCATTTTCCACAATAGAAACTCTTTGACTATATTTGTATTTTCAAGAAGATGAAGACCCTATCCTTATTGCTTATACTTACGTTGCTCTCCTTCTGCAACAGGCAGAGTGAAAGGGTCACAGGTACATCTTCCGAAAATGATTCGCTCGGTACGGCAATTTCACCTCTGCCGGATACCTCTTTCTCCTCCGTCGAGGCATTAATATACGACATAACAATTTTCGATACAATCAACAGCGGAATTATCGAAGACTTAAGGGACCTGTACGACTCCGTTCCGGGCATATTGACCTTCAGAGGGGGTCCATACAGAGATTTCCCAAAATATGGGAAAGTGGCGGGCAGACCGGAATCAATTAGTGTCGACTGGACCTTTAAGACTGCATTCGATACCACAAAAACACCTTACGGCATCTGGGGAGGCGGCACGGGATGGACCGGACAACCTCTACTGGCAGAGTGGCCCGGTGACATTACCGGCGAAAATGCTCCAAACAGAGAAATCATCGTCGGCTCTCTCGCAGGAGAACTCTATTTCCTTGATTATTTAACCGGCCAACCCTCCAGAAATGCAATCGATGTCTTCAATGTCATTAAAGGCACACCTTCACTTGACCCCACACTAAATGGTAACCTTTATGTGGGACAGGGAGTAGAGCTCAACCCTCCCTTCGGGGCAATGGTAATAGACCTGAATAAAGATGCCATAACTCATTTCGTACCGAAAGACCCCA
Organism: Bacteroidales bacterium; assembly: GCA_017992915.1. Lineage (GTDB taxonomy): Bacteria > Bacteroidota > Bacteroidia > Bacteroidales > UBA932 > Cacconaster. Next base: position 50,012 of record JAGONS010000001.1, read on the forward strand.
AGGCATGGCGCGGATGGGGTGCATATGACTCTTCACCTATTAGGGTAGGGCAATTTCTTTTCAGATTGGGTGAAAACGGCACGATATACAAATACCTTGTGGAACAGGGAACATTGAGTCTCCACTCCACCTTGAGATACAGAATCAAGGGTAAAAAGGCACCCGGTATCGAATCCTCACCGGCAATCTACCGCAACTACGGCTACTTTACCGATAACAGCGGTAATGTGATCTGCTTCAACCTGAACAATCTAAAGCCGGTATGGAGATATGACAACCACGATGACAGCGATGCCACTCCGGTACTCTGCGAGGAGATGGGCATCCCCTACCTTTACACATCCTGTGAGGTTGACAAACAGGATTCCATAGGCTTTTCCCATTTTATTAAACTCAATGCCCTGACCGGCGAAAAGGTTTGGGAAAACAAAATCGCCTGCCAAAAAGCATTTTCAGAGGAAAAATGGTCTGATGGAGGAATGTTCTCCACTCCGCTTCCCGGCATTGGAGATTGCAGCGAATACATTTTTGCCTCTATAGCTACACATATACCGGCCTACAAGGGAATTTTTATGGCCATTGACAAAAGCACAGGAAAGACACTGTACAGCATTGACCTCAAACGCTACGCCTGGTCCTCTCCCGTGCCGATGCTGGATCCCGAAGGAAAGATGTATATCTTTGCAGCTGACTGTTGGGGATATGTTTATCTCATTGAAGGGGGCACAGGAGAGGTGCTTCTTACACAAAAGGTGGGCATTAATTTCGAGGGGTCTCCGATAATAGTGGACAATACTGTCATTATCGGTTCCCGCGGAGATAAGATTTACAAGATTTCAATTCATTGACAAAAGAGATAGATTATGGATAGAACATGGAAAGAGATAACGGACATAGCGCTCCCGGCGCCGCGCCGCAAAGGAGGGATGCCTCTGATGGAGGCTCTCAACCGCAGGAAATCCTCCAGGGAACTAACCTCAAAGCCACTTGACTTGCAGACACTTTCGGATCTGCTCTGGGCTGCCTGGGGTTACAACCGAGATCACAAGCGCACTGCTCCCTCATCACATAACCGACAGGAAATAGACCTTTATGTCTTCCTCGAGAGCGGCACTTACATCTATGATGCTGCAGGCAACCGTCTGCTGCTCCACGATAACGATGACCTGCGCAGCCTTACCGGCACACAAGACTTTGTGGGCTCCGCCGCTGTAGAAATTGCAATGGTCGCCGACACATCAAAAATCAAGGGTAAAACTCCCCAGGGCACTATAGAGGCCATATACGCCAATACCGGCTTTATCTCCCAAAACATCTATCTCTTCTGCGCCAATGCAGGCCTTGGAGGCGTCACCCGCGCCATGGTTCCGAAAGAAGAACTGGCACAAAGGTTGCGGCTCAGCAATAGTCAGGTGATAACACTCGTCCATACTGTAGGATATAAAAAATGAAACCCCAAAATGGAACAACTAAGGATACTTTTTGAACAATTTACAGGCGAACAGCTACTATCAACGGAAGAACTTCCCTCATCCGGAAGCAACAGGCGTTATTTCCGCCTACAAAGCAAAAACCACTCTCTGATTGGAGCACAGGGCACCTGCGTGGATGAAAATATTGCTTTCATCACCATTGCCAGACACTTTCGCGATCAGGGACTTAAAGTACCGCAGGTGTACAACTGTAGTGAAGACAATATATATTATCTGCAAGAAGACCTTGGTGACGACACACTTTTCAGCCGAATAGCACAGGGGCGAGAGAGCGGTAAATACTCTAATAAAGAGAAGGAATTGCTCCTAAAGACAATTCGCAAACTTCCTGCAATCCAGTTTGAAGGTGCCAGAGGACTTGATTTCTCCATATGTTATCCTCAGCCGGAATTTGACGAAAGGATGGTCTTTTTTGACCTCAACTATTTCAAATACTGTTTTCTTAAGGCAACCGGTATAGAATTCAGCGAAATAGAATTGCAGAATGATTTTGATTCAATGTCGCAAGTGTTGATGCACAATATGTCCGACACTTTCCTGTACCGTGATTTCCAGGCCCGTAATGTGATGATTGTTAATGATGAACCCTATTTCATCGATTTCCAGGGTGGACGCAAGGGACCTATCTTTTACGATGTGGCATCATTCATATGGCAGGCAAAGGCCTGTTATTCGGAAAATCTCAAAAATGAACTTATAGAGGCCTATCTGGATGCTCTTAAACAATATATTCCGGTAGACAAAAAACAGTTTCGTGCTACTCTACGCCATTTCGTACTATTCAGAACGCTACAGGTGCTGGGAGCATATGGTTTTAGGGGATATTTCGAGAAAAAACCACACTTCCTGCAGAGTGTGCCATTTGCGATAGACAACCTCAAGAAACTTCTTGTCGAACCATTTACAGAGTATCCCTATCTGTCACAGATTCTTGGTGAGCTGACCCGCATGCGCGAATTTTCGGAGATGGGAGTTGATAGACGTCTTGAGGTTAAAATCTACAGTTTTGCCTACAAAAAGGGTATTCCAAATGATGTCAGTGGCAATGGAGGCGGATATGTCTTTGATTGCCGAGCTCTTGAAAACCCGGGGAAGTATGACCATTTCAAGCATTTCACCGGCCTGGACAAGGAGGTGGCCGATTTCATGGAAGCGGAAGGCGGGGTTCAAAAATTCCTAACCAAGGTCTATTCGCTCGCCGATACCCATGTTCAGAGATATATAGAGCGCAAGTTTACCCATCTGATGTTTTGTTTCGGTTGTACCGGAGGCCAGCACCGGTCTGTCTATTGCGCCCAGCATCTGGCAAGACATCTGGCCGGTAAGTTCAATATAAGGATTCACGTCTACCATCGGGAACAAGGTCTGGAGCAGGAGTTTTGAGATGAAGCCTTACGCTCTGATATTCGCCGCAGGTCTGGGAACAAGACTCAAGCCGCTGACTGACACGATGCCCAAGGCACTAGTGCCTGTCGGAGGTATTCCGTTGCTGGAGAGAGTAATTCTTCGTCTAAAGGAGGCAGGGTACCGCCATATTGTGATCAATGTCCACCATTTTGCGGAACAGATTATGAATTTTATAGAGCAGAAGGAGTCATTTGGGATTTCGGTAGCCATATCGGACGAGAGAGACCTGTTGCGCGAGACCGGTGGAGGCATTAAGCATGCTGCCAACCTGCTGAAGTCCGATCATTTCCTGGTTCATAACGTAGATATCATATCCAATCTGGACCTTTCACTCTTCGAGAAAAAATACCTGGAAACGGAAAAAGAGTATAACAATTCTGAAAAGCCTCTTCTGGCAACGATTCTGGTGAGTGAGCGTAAGACGAAGCGATTTTTTCTCTTTGACAGTTGTAACAATCTGGTCGGCTGGACCAATATCGCCACAGGTGAGGTTCGTTCTCCATTTCCGGAACTTGATCCCGGCAAATGTCGTAAACTTGCATTCGCGGGAATCCACAATATATCGGAGAGAGTATTTCCGCTTATGGAAAAGTGGCCTGAGCGTTTTTCAATTGTAGACTTCTATATCGAAAATTGTGACAAGTATATTATAAAAGGAATCGAAATACCCGGACTTGCAATCCGCGATGTAGGCAAGATTGCTGATCTGAAACAATTTAATTGTTAGCCTGATTTCCTGAAAAAAGGTCACTAATTACACGAGACTTACAAATCTTCTCATGATGGAAGATTATTTACCAATTCCGGATGAATTGTACGTTCGGAGTGATATTCCGGTGCGAAATTGTGTTTTTACCCACTAAAATGTTAACTTTATAGTTTAAAATAAAATTATCCATTATAAATAAACCATCCATGAAACGCACATTAATTATGCTTGCAGGAGCAATCACAATCCTCAGTTGTGCCGGTTGCGGCAGCAAAACCAAGTTCAAGAGCATCGATGATATCGAAAAATACCGCGCCTATTACAATGAATCACTCAAAGAACTCTCAGATGTATCTTATCACGGGCGCAGCAATTATGGAGATGGCAACATCAAAGCAGCAGTGTACCTGATAGGCGAACTGCAGAAGATGGGTATAGGTCCGATGGTTGACGAGATTGGAGCAGAACCTCAAGAGGCCACACCCCCTTTCAAGGGTACCGTCACTCCTTGCGGCCCTATGCGCTTTGAAGGCGCTCCCGATGACCAAATGGCATATCTACAACACTACTGTTTACCGATGAACGTGATGCGCGGTGCAATGCAGGTCATAGTTGACGGAAACGAACTGGTTACTTCCGTTGACTTTGTCGCAAAAGAATTTTCCCCCGCCTGCAAAGGAGAATTTACACTCGCGTACCCCGGTGTTGATAAATACACTTCCGTTAAGGAGCTTGCAGACCATATCAACAGCGGTATTTATAAAAAGAAATTCGTAGTTATCGAATGGGAACCCTACATTGACAAAATAGGCACAAATCGCTTTGACAGATACCGCGAATTTATGGATATGCTCCAGGCGGACAAGGTAGCCGGGATTATCTACAAAATGGAGTCCAAACTCCCTTATTTCAAGGCACGGTCCTATTATGTAACACCCGTTCCCGCATTTTGCATATGGAACGGACTTACCGAGGGAGCAAAGAAAATAAAAGTAAACATGGATTGCGAGTTGATTGAGTGCCACGACGCTCATAATGTTCTCGCCTCGATCAAAGGCACGAAATACCCCGAAAAGCGTTATCTGCTGATGGGTCACTTCGACCACCTCGGCTATATGGGAATTGAAAATGTGCACCCAGGTGCCAACGATAATGCCTCGGGTCCCGGCATGATGCTTGCTCTGGCTAAATATTTCTCCGAGAATCCCCCTGAGTGCACCATCGACTTTGCATTTTTCGATGCTGAGGAGAACAATCTGCTCGGCTCATTCTATTACAAGAACAATCCACGCTATCCCCAGGAGAATATCAGATATATTCTCAATTACGATATGGTTGCAGATACTCCTGAGTCGATCTACCTTCAGATTCCCGAAGAGGGCATGGCAGGTTACGAACTGATTCAGAAAATCAATGTGAGCTTTGAAGAACCTTTCAATTTCATACTGGACGATATAGTGGACGACAGTGACAACTATTTCTTTGCGCTTGACGGAGTTCCCTCCATATATTTCCACACGGAAGGCAAATACAAGGATATTTACCACACACCGCTTGACACTTACGAAAACATATCCGACATAGGTTTTGAACGTCTGTTTACTCTTTCGATCAACTTTATAAACAATTATTGAGAATAGCCTACTTATGACCCCAATTTGGTATTTAGTACACTAATCAGTAGATTTGCGGGCTATTTTTAAGTCTTAACACGAAGAATATCATGTTGAACCATTCATATTGTTCTGACAAATATCAGTATACGATGGGAAAATCATACTACGACAGTGGTATGAAGGATACCATCGGTATATTCAATCTCTTTTACAGAACAGCTCCAGATAACAATAACTGGGCTGTAGTCAGCGGTATCAGCGAAGCGCTTGAAATGATTGCCGGACTTGGTTCGGAGGATGAGTCTTTCTTCGAGAAATTCCTTCCCGGAGATGAGTATGCAGAGTTTCGTTCCTATCTCGCAGGAATGAAATTCACAGGTCAGGTATATGCGATGAAGGAGGGTGAGATTGCATTTCCCAAACAACCGATAATCACCGTTGTAGGCCCCATAATCGAGGCGCAGGTACTCGAAACGCCACTCCTTTGCATAATGAACCACCAGATGGCCGTAGCAACGAAAGCCTCACGTGTTACTCGCAGCACTCCCAAACCGGTCAGCGAATTTGGCTCGCGCAGGGCACACGGTCCATGGGCTGCCCAGTATGGCGCCAAGGCAGCTGTTATCGGAGGATGCCAAAGCAGTTCCAACATTCTCGCCGGCATAGAGTGCGGATTTGAATCAACGGGCACAATGGCCCACAGCTATACTACATCATTCGGCTGCTCCATTGAAGGCGAATACAAAGCCTTTGACGCCTATATAAAGACACACAAAAACGAGCCGCTAATCCTGTTGATAGACACCTTTGACACTCTCAAATGCGGTCTGAAAAACGCAATCAAAGCCTTCCGGGCCAATGGTATCGACGACTCCTATCCTCAGGGCTATGGAGTACGTCTCGACAGCGGAGACTTAACCTATCTCTCACAAAAGTGCCGTGAAGCGCTTGACGAAGCGGGACTCACAAAATGCAGAATATTTGCAACGAACTCTCTCGACGAGTATATCATTTCCGACCTTGAGAAGCAAAATGCCCGCATTGACAACTATGGCGTGGGCGATGCCATTGCCACTTCCAAACACAATCCCTGTTTCGGCAATGTCTATAAACTGGTGCAGGTGGGTAATGAACCGGTACTCAAACGCTCCGAAGACAAGATCAAACTCATCAATCCTGGTTTCCAGATTACATACCGTCTGATTCAAAAGGGACGCTTTGAAGCCGATGTAACCTGTCTCAGAGGCGATTCCTTTGCCAAAATCATAGAAGCCGGGGAAGAACTTACAATCGTGGACGAGATGGATGTGAGCAAGTTTACCACTTTCCCTGCCGGCTCATACACCTTCCGCAAACTCCAGGAGCTCGTATTCGACAATGGGAAAATCATCCCTGACACACGCACCATTCAGCAAAAAAGAGAGTACTATAAGGCAAATCTCGCCTGCTTTGACGAAACACAGACCCGTATACTCAATCCCCACTTCTATAAAGTGGATATCTCCGATGACCTATATGATTTGAAAATGAAAATCATCAACAGGATAATCTTGCAGATCAATGCAATGGAGGAGATGGAAGACACCAGCGGCATAAGGAGATATACCCACGTAGTGGTAGATATGCTCTACGACTTTATAGACGGCTCCCTGGCTTGCACCAATGCTGAAAAAGCAGTGGAGGAGAGTGTCAAATATATTGATGCACATCCGGGTCAAAAGGTTCTCTATGTGCTGGACAATCATCCGGAGAATCACTGTTCGTTTAAAAATAATGGGGGTATCTGGCCGGTACACTGCGTCCAAAAGACACGCGGAGGTGATATTCACGCCAGATTTTACCGCATAGAAAATGAATCCAACAGGCCTTCCCGCGAAAACAAATTTTACAAGGGCTGCAACCCCCGTAAAGAGCAATACTCCGGATTTGAGGGGCGTGACCGCGAAGGCATTGAACTCAACTCGTGTCTCAGCAAGGATGTCATAGTGAGCGGCATCGCTACCGAATATTGTATCCGCGAAACCTGTTTTGATCTGATCAAGGCCGGACACAATGTGTTCCTGCTTGAGAAAGCGCTCGCCTATATAGATGAGAAAGGACACGAAAAAACCTTAAGGGAACTGGCCAAAATCGGAGTAAAAATCATATAAGGAAGCTATGAACTATATCGGAATAGATCTGGGCGGCACCAAAGCAGTCGGAGCCATTTTCAACACAGATGGAGAAATTCTACTCCAAAAACATGCGCTTCTCGAAAATAGAAGTGGTGATGAGGTCGGTGCACTCGTATGTAATCTCTGCAGAGATATATGTGACGAAGGTGGCATCCCACAAGGAGCACCTCTGAGCATCGGGGTCTGCATTCCGGGCATCTCCTACTCCGATACGGGATGTGTATGGGCCCCGAACATTCCCGGATGGGAGAATTACCCCCTTCGCAACGAATTACTGAAAGTCGCGCCACAGGCTACCGTTACCATAGAAAGCGACCGTACCTGCTATATCCTCGGAGAAGTTCAGATGGGTTGTGCAAAGGGGTGCCGCAATGCGATCTTTATAGCCGTCGGCACCGGTATCGGGGCCGGTATTCTGATCGACAACCGTGTGCTCCATGGCCATTCGGATATCGTCGGAGCCATCGGCTGGCTCGCTCTCAAGCCCCCTTATACACATGAGTACGATGAGTGCGGCTGTTTTGAGACACATTGTTCCGGAGAGGGCCTCGCCAAACAGGCGCGCAAATTCTTAAGGGAAGATAAAGAGTATCGTGGAGAACTCCGTAAACATAGCATCGAAGATATCACCTCCTATCACATTTTTGAGGCATACGACAATGGAGATACTATTGCCAAGAGGGTGATGGAGGAGGCAATCGAAATGTGGGGCATGGCCACGGCCAATCTCATAAGCATATTCAACCCCGAGAAGGTAATTTTCGGAGGAGGAGTCTTTGGTCCGGCGGTTAAATTTATTCCTCAAATCCGCCGTGAAGCGGAAAAATGGGCCCAACCCATAAGCATGAAACAGGTAGAAATTACATCAACAGCGCTGCCCAAGCTCGCAGGACTCTACGGAGCCGGAGCGGTAGCCATAAAATATGCAAAATAACGGACTATGACACAAAAGACTAATATTAAGGTAGTGATTGCCGCTCAAATCGGTATCTTCTTTTTCGGAGTTGTGTTCTTTGTACTGGGCACAATCCTCAATGCACTGGGCCTGACCTCTGCCCAGAGCTCGACACTGGCCAGCTCGCTCCCTCTGGGAGTGCTTATCGGCTCATTGGTATTTGGTCCAATCATCGACAGATACGGATACAAAATTCTCTTGGTCGGTGCAGCTGCAATGGGCGTTGTAGGTCTTGAGATCCTCGCATTTACAAACTCCTTCGGTGCAATGGTGGCTGCCATACTTTTGATCGGTACCTGCGGAGGAATGCTCAACGGATCCACCAGCGCCCTCATTTCCGACTCTTCCGAAGGAAAAGCCAGGACATCTAACCTTTTTGTGCTCGGTCTGGTCTATTGCATCGGAGCCATTGTCATTACCCTGATAATGACACTCCTATATGATATTGTTGACTATCACAAGGTTCTCATGGTAATGGGCTTTTTCATGGCATCCGCCATGCTCTATTTCATAGTGATAAAATTTCCCGAAGCCAAATGCAAGCAGGGTATCTCCTTCAGAAGCGTGATCAAGATGATTAAGGAACCCACCCTTATTATTTTCAGCCTTGCACTGGCGTTCCAGAGTGGTCTGGAAGCCCTTGCGGCTACATGGACCTCAAAATATCTGGCAGATATAGGGTATGTCGGAAGAATGGCGCTTGTAGCATCGATTTTCATTCCTGTCGGCCTCGCAATCAGCAGGGCATCTCTGATTGGTATCTCCAGAAAGGCCTCCAGCAAGGCAATCGTGCTAACAAGTATGGCAATAGCCGTTGTAGGTATCATTTGTCTCTTTACCGCCAACAACGCAGTGATGACCATTATAGGTACAACACTAATAGGTATGGGCCTTGCAGCTACATTCCCCGCCACATTCGGCATACTCGGAGAGAAGTACAGCGAGATGTCGGGTACTGCCTTCAGTTTTGCCCTGACCATCGCTCTTATAGGCAACACCCTCCTCAATAAACTTGTGGGAACACTAGGAACAGGTTCCCTTCTCTATGTAATGCTTGGATCCATCGTACTGCTTGTGGTATTATTCTTGATTGGATGTTCTACCATTAAGCCTAAAAAGGTGACAAAAGGGTAATTATTGATTGATTTGATGCCATCGATGGTCAGTAAAAGAGTTGTAATAGTGCTGCTGACGGTATTGTGTCTGGTCGCTTCCTCATATGGACGCGGCCGTTATATTATTACTATCGGTCGACACACTATTCCCGCTTTTTGCGACACCATTCCTACTGTTCAGGATACCATTCCCGCTTTTCGCGACACTATTCCTACTGTTCAGTATACCATTCCCGCAATTCAGGATAGTGCCGCACTCTCTTCCGGAGTACCGGTCACCGATACAATCGCGGCCTCGTCTGACACTCTGACCTATCCATACGGCATTATGGAGATAGATACGGTGAATTTCTGGAAATGCATCGATACGCTCACCATCCCCTATCTCGACTCTACCTATACCGCTTACTTTGATTCTCTCGCACTTTACCTTCCGGATGCAAAAGATATAAAAAGGGCTGAACGAAGAATCGCCAGAGAGTACCGCGACAGCGTAAGGCTGGCCACACCCCGTATTTTGGACAGCTATATCATTCCCGATTCACTCCACTACCGGCGTATGCTCACCTGGACACACGATCAGGATTTCAACGACATTACTCTCATGGAAATAGATACCTCGTTCCAGTACAGGTTCAACGACTATCCCTTCCTGCGTAATGACGTCAATGGCACATATCTCGGAACAATTGGCTCTGCAATACAGTATCACAACTTTTTTAAACGGGAAAAAATGGATGTATTTCCGATGTTCGAACCCTATCTGGGCTACTTTTACACGCCGGAAAACATACCACAATACAACACCAAATCTGCATATACGGAACTTGCATATTGGGGGACACCCTTCGCCACTCAGCAACTGGAGGAGTCCTGTGTCAAAATCCTCACCACCCAGAATATCACGCCTGCACTCAACCTCTCCTTCCTATACAGACAGTACGGATCGAAAGGTATGCTCAAGGATGAAGCTACCAACAACCGTTCATACGCTATCGGAGTCAATTATCTCGGCAAAAAATACCTTCTCAACGCCGGCTTCATCAGCCAAGCGGTAATCCGTTCCGAAAACGGCGGTCTGCAAGACTCATTCTGGATCAGGGACACCATCGTAGATGCCAAATCCATTGACGTCAATCTTCAGGATGCCGACAATCTGCTCAAACGAAGAACTGCATATCTAAGCCACACCTACACCATACCGATGAATTTCTTCCGTAAAAAGGATTCACTTTCGGTAGGTGAAGGTACCGTCGCATACATAGGACATAGCGCCGAGTACTCGAGATATGGAAAAGTTTACACTGACAACATCGCTGAAAACGACATTCACGGTCGTAATTTCTATTTAAACCAATTCCATCTCAACAATATATCCAGCAGAGACTCTCTGGGAACGGAACGGTTTGAAAATAAAGCCTTCATACGTCTGCAGCCGTTTGCCCACGATGCCGTTTTATCAAAAATCGACGCTGGAGTCGGCTACCAGATGCTCTCCATCCATAGTTTCGAACCCTCGCACTATCTGAGCGGAACCAACAATGAGCGTCACAATAATCTCTACCTTTATGCCGGAGTTTCGGGACAATACCGAAAATACCTCTCCTGGAATGCTGATGGCAAATACACCTTTGCCGGATACAATCTCAATGACCTCGACATTGGAGGAAAAATCAGATTATCATTCTACCCTATAGAGGGTGGTATCCATCTTACAGGTCGATTGCGCACCACACTGACGGAACCTCACCCTTTTCATCAGAAAATTTATACAAACCACCACAAGTGGCACAATGACTTCACCAAAATCTCCGACAGCAGGGTCGAGGCTTCTCTCGATATTCCGAAATGGCATACACATGCCGGATTCGACTATGCTCTCGTGAGCGGGCTGATCTATTACGACACTCTCTCGATTATAAGACAAGTGAACAAGCCTGTAAGCATCATTTCGGCATCTCTGGAGCAGAACATCCGACTTTGGATACTCCATCTGGACAATCGTGCTCTGTTCCAGATGGCATCTGATGGAGAGGCGCTCCCTTTGCCGAAACTTTCCCTCAATCTCAAATATTATATAGAATTCAACGTGGTCAAGGATGTGATGAGAATGCAAATAGGTCTCAACGCCCTCTTCCACACCAAATATTATGTTCAATCGTACAGCCCCGACCTCGGAGTATTCCATAACCAGCAAAAGGAACTCATAGGAGGCACCCCATATTTCGATGCATTTGTCAATGTACAGTGGAAAAACGTCACTCTATTTGTCAAGTACACCAACACATTCAAAGGGTGGCCTCAGGCAGATTATTTTTCAGCCTACAATTACATAAGGCCTGAAAGGGGCTTCAAATTTGGCATCTGGTGGCCATTCTACATCAGATAACAGCATGACCAAAAAGGACATTTACTTCTTCGGGAAATGTTTGCTGGTACTGATAATAGTGATTACTATCAAACTGATGATTCCGGAGAACCGCGGAAAACGCAATACTTATCACATATATCTTAAGGACACTCTTGTGTTCAGCATTATACCGGACTGCCAAAGCCGTCAGGGAGGATTCAATCGCGAATTGATTGAGAGATTTGCAGAGTACAATGGCTCTGAATCTCTCATAGTACCTTCTGTGGGTGGCGAACTGGACTGGAAATACCTTGTTGATGGGAAGTATGACATGCTGGTCTTCAGTATGAACGATTCAATTCCCGACCAATATGCTTCAAAGGTGCTTGTAACACGTGAAACCGGCGGCAGGGATGCCTGTGCTGTAAAAGTCGGCAATAAACGGCTGCTCAACAGTTTCAATTTCTGGCTTTCCGACTTCAAGTCGGACGATACCTATAGGCAGATGGTCTTCAGGTTTTTCAGGTCATACCGTTTGAGTGCAATGCCGGAGGGATTTGACCATAAGAATGCCATTTCCCCATACGATTACATTATCAAGAAATATAGCAGCTACATAAATGCAGACTGGAGGCTTATCAGCGCCATTATTTACGAAGAATCGCGTTTCATCCACTCTTCGTCATCGGCAAAGAATGCACGTGGTCTGATGCAAATCAAAGAGTCCACCGCAGCCATTTACGGCGTGGAGGATATTCTAGATCCGGAACTCAATATAAAAGCGGGAACGCTCCATTTCGACTATCTTTTCAATCTTTACCGAAAAGAAGGATTAGATTCTGCTAATGTGATCAAATTTGCTCTCGCATCCTACAATGCAGGTACCGGACGCATCAAGCAATGTCGCGAACACGCCGCATCAGTAGGGTTGGACCCAAATAACTGGGAAGAAGTGGTAAAGGGCTTCGATTCAATGCCCGATTTCAAAGGAACACAGACGACAAGGTATGTGAGAAATGTCATAGACCTTTTCGAACGCTACAAACAAGTGGTTGAGTAGTCTGTAGTGGGGAGTGTGTAGTCTGTAGTGGGGAGTGTGTAGTGGTGAGTGGGTAGTGGGGAGTGGGTAGTGGGGAGTGGGTAGTGGGGAGTGGGTAGTGGGGAGTGGGTAGTGGGG
>JAGONS010000028.1 GCA_017992915.1 Bacteroidales bacterium
CGGATTTGTTGTAATCCTTAAGAAATGCCTCGATTATCTCCGGCTCATATTTGCGAATGATGCTCCTGAGCCTTTTGAGCTGGTTGATACGAAAATCATAGCCCAAAGTGGCACCTGTATTGAAATATTCGCGTTGTAAATCAATAATCTGTTTCATAATGCAAATTTAATCATTTTTAAATAAGGGGGGGTGCGTTTGAGGCAAAAGGGATACCCATAAATGAGCCGGATGACCTGACAACTGTCGTTGTCAAATCATCCGGCCACAAATTAAGTATCAATCAGAGACGTACCTGACGTCCCATCATCTATTTGTACTCTGCAAGAACATCCTTTACCATGGAAGGAGTGAGACGGCCATAAACCTTCTCTCCAATCATAACCACGGGAGCGAGTCCGCAGGCTCCTACGCAGCGAAGACAGTCCAGTGAGAATTTTCCGTCGGGAGTTACTCCGCCAACCTCTATTCCCAGCTGTTTCTTAAATTCATCCAGCACATTTTCGGCTCCGCGCACATAGCAGGCGGTTCCTAAACAGAGCGATATAGGGTACTTACCCTTAGGGGTCATTGTGAAGAATGAATAGAAGCTCACAACACCAAAAACTTTGGCTACGGAAATTCCGAGATTGTGGGCAACAGCTCTCTGAACCTCTTCGGGGAGGTATCCGAACACATTCTGTGTCCTATGCAGAATAGTAATCAACTCACCCGGATCGTTATTGAATGAGTCGCATATCTCTTTAATCTGCCTGAGATGGCTATCCTTTAATTCGATTTTCATATCCTATATTTTATGGTGTTTGTCAAAATAGTGTGTATGGAGCAGATGATGTGCAAGTTCGCTCATCGGCTTGCCCAGGAATTCCTTATAGAGTTTTACAATGTAAGGATTCTCGTGAGATTTACGCAAAGGTTTGTCGGCATCTTCACGATAGAGGGATTGTGCTCTTGCCTTAAGTAATGATGCATCACCCTTGTGATAGGGCTGTCCGGCTCCGCCTATACAACCTCCGGGACAAGCCATCACCTCAACTGCATGGAAATTGAATTTTCCGCTACGGATACCGTCCATCACCTTGCGGGCATTGCCCAACTGATGTGCGATGCAAACATTGACCATAGTGCCATTGAAATCGACACTGGCAGTACGGATACCTTCAAAACCGCGGATCTCCTTGAAATCAATTCGATCGAGAGTCTTTCCGGTAAATACCTCATATGCGGTACGTACGGCAGCTTCCATCACACCTCCGGTGGTTCCAAAGATCACGGCAGCTCCTGTCGATTCGCCGAGAGGTTTATCGAAATCCTCATCAGGCAACGACACAAAGTCGATATTTGCCATCTTTATCATAGCGGCAAGTTCAGCAGTAGAAATGGAAATATCTACATCAGGATTACCGTCTACGGAGAATTCCTTCCTGGTACACTCATATTTCTTAGCGATGCAAGGCATCACCGATACCACTACAAGGTCTTCTCTCTTGACACCCATCTTGTTAGCTAAATAATTCTTTGCTACCGCTCCAAACATCTGCTGAGGCGACTTGGCAGTAGAGGGCTGATCCAGCATATCAGGATAATTTTGCTCGAAGAAATTTATCCAAGCGGGACAGCAGGAAGTAAGTAACGGCAATTTAACCGAAGTATCACCCTTGAGGAAGGCACCGATACGTCCGAGAAGTTCCGTTCCCTCCTCCATAATGGTGAGGTCGGCAGCGAAATCGGTATCGAATACCCTGTCAAATCCAAGTCTGCGCAGGGCTGCGGCCATCTTACCGGTAACACTGGTACCGGGCTTAAGTCCGAATTCTTCTCCCAGCGCGGCGCGAACTGCGGGAGCTGTCTGCACCACAACGGTCTTTGTGGGATCGGCGAGTACCTTAAAGACTCTTCCGGTGTCATCAGTCCTGGTTAAAGCTCCGGTCGGGCAAACTGCAACGCATTGACCGCAGAAAACGCAGGGCGAATCCGAAAGATTCTGTTCGAAAGCAGTAGCCACGATTGATTTAAAGCCGCGGTTAATTGCTCCAAGGGCACCTACGGTCTGTACATCATTACACATGGATTCGCAACGGCGGCAGAGGATACATTTATCCATATCTCTCTTCAACGAGAAGGAGTAATCCTTGCGGTAGGTAGAGACTGCAGCATTATCAACCTTACGAATCTCTCTTATACCGAGAGTAGCAGCAAGGTCTTGCAACTCGCATTGACCGTTGGAAGGACATACGAGACAATCTTGAGGGTGATCCGAGAGAATGAGTTCCATCACGGTTCTACGCGCATTCAGCACCCTTGGACTGTTGGTCTTTACCACCATTCCTTCGGTACAGTCAGTGGAGCAGGAAGGGGCCAGGTTGCGGCGTCCTTCTACCTCTACTACACAGATGCGGCAAGCACCGGGGCGGTTTTCGACACCCAGATTTTCCAGTTTCATATAGCACAACGCAGGGATGTTGATTCCCACCTGGCGTGCGGCCTGAAAAATAGTCGTTCCTTTAGCGACCTCAACAGGCTTATTATCTATAGTCAGTTTTATTTTATCCATAATTATCAGCGTATTTGAATTGCACCAAACTTACATTTTTCATAACAGGCACCACACTTGATGCATTTCGACTGGTCGATAACGTGAGGTACTTTCTTATCGCCGGTGATGGCTTCAGTGGGACAGTTGCGGGCGCAGAGGGTACATCCGATGCACTTTGTCTCATCTATAACGTAGCTCTTAAGAGCCTTGCATTGTCCTGCAGGACACTTTTTATCTACCACGTGGGCACGATATTCATCTTTGAAGTACTGCATTGTGGAAAGCACAGGATTGGGAGATGTCTGGCCTAGACCGCAAAGAGCGGTATCTTTGATTACCTTACCGAGATTCTCGAGGTACTCAAGATCCTCCAAGGTGCCTTTGCCCTGGCATATTTTTTCCAGAGTTTCGTGCATGCGCTTGTTACCGATACGACAAGGTGAGCATTTACCACAAGACTCCTCAACTGTAAATTCAAGGTAGAACTTAGCCACCGATACCATACAGTCATCCTCATCCATCACAATCATACCTCCGGATCCCATCATAGAGCCGGCTGCAGTGAGATGTTCGTAATCAATAGGAGTATCAAGATGCTCCTCTGTAAGACATCCACCTGAAGGACCTCCGGTCTGGACAGCCTTAAAGCGCTTGCCATCCTTGATGCCGCCTCCGATCTCGAAGATTACTTCACGAAGGGTGGTACCCATGGGAACCTCGATAAGACCCACATTGTTGATCTTACCTGCAAGTGCAAACACCTTTGTACCTTTGGACTTCTCCGAACCGATGGAATTAAACCACTCCCATCCCTTTAGAATGATGGGGGGAATATTGGCAAAAGTCTCAACATTATTTACGTTGGTCGGCTTACCCAAATATCCGGATTGTGCCGGAAATGGAGGTTTGATGGTGGGCTCTCCGCGGGATCCCTGCATAGAACTGATCAATGCAGTCTCCTCACCGCAAACAAAAGCTCCGGCGCCGAGACGTAGCGTTATGTCGAAATCAAATCCGCTACCCAGTATATCCTTGCCAAGAAGGCCATATTCACGGGCCTGCTTAATGGCAATCTCGAGACGGCGAATTGCAAGAGGATATTCAGCCCTAATGTAAATCAAACCCTTAGAGGCTCCAATACAGTAGCCGCAGATAGCCATTGCTTCAATAATGGAATTGGGGTCACCCTCGAGGATGGAGCGGTCCATAAATGCTCCCGGGTCGCCCTCGTCAGCATTACAAACCACATACTTCTGGTCAGCCTTGTTGCCTGCTGCTATCTCCCATTTTAGACCGGTGGGAAAACCTGCGCCTCCCCTGCCCCTCAAACCTGATTTTTTAATGAGGTCGATGGTCTCCTTGGGGTCTGATGCGAGCACCTGACCGAGTGCAGCGTAACCGTCTCTTACGATATACTCGTCGATGTTTTCGGGATCGATGAATCCGCAGTTACGCAGTGCTATTCTCACCTGCTTCTGATAGAACTCCATGTGTTTGGAGTCACTAACATGTTCCAGTGTTTCAGGATCCTCATAAAGAAGGCGTCCCACTTTTCTACCTTTGAGAACGTGCTCTTTAACAATCTCTTCGGCATCTTCAGGTTTGACCTGAGTGTAGAAAGTATTGTCGGGAATCACTTTGACGATTGGCCCCTTCTCACAAAAGCCGAAACAGCCGGTGGTAACCACCTTAACCTCTTCTGCAAGCCCGTTGAGTTGCAACTGAGCATTGAGCTCGTCAACCAAACGATGGCTCTCGGATGCACGGCAACCTGTGCCGCCGCATACCAGTAAATGCATTTTGATCTGTACCATAAGACTAAAGCTTTTCCTGGATTGTCTGGTAATTCACCGGAATGATACCGTCTAAAAGTTCTCCTTTGACAATGTACTTGTCAACGATTTCCAGCGCCCTGGCTGAATCAACATGACTGAAAACTACGGGATCCTTACCCGGGACGGCAACTTCGATGGTAGGCTCAGCATAGCAGTAACCCATACAGCCGCCTTGGGTAACAACTACGGGGAGAGAATCCTCTTCTACCTTACGTAGAAGCGTATTCATCACCTCGCGTGCACCGGCGGCAATTCCGCAAGTTGCCATTGCGACCCTCACTCTGACCATCTCTTCCGCTTTATCACTTTTCTCGCGGATTGAAATGTCCGACTTGAGGCTCTGCTTCATTTTGCGCAAGTCATCAAGCGATTTAATTTTGTTCATAATATTTGAGAGTTTTTATTATATAAAGTGTTTATTTATTGTTTTGACAGAATAAACAGGGGGTTCATAAAACAAAATTCAAAAATAGCCATATTATTTCTCATAAACAAAAAGAAATTTTTAGAGGTTGCTGCTGACCATCTCATATATAAGTTTCATCACCTGCGGATCGTTGAGAGGCAGTCCATCCAAGGCTTCATCAAGTTCTTTTGTACTGATACTGAAATCATTCTCGTCTGTAATATAGTGCAGGGTTATATTGATCTTGGGATTGGCTCCAAGCAGCAGCACATAAGCATTTGCCAAATCTCCCATAGGAGGACGGTCGATGTGACTCAGACCATATTTTGCTTTAACGGTAGTACCTACTCCGACTGTAGAGTCAATGGAGAGAGAACCACCTGCCTGCTCGGCACCCTGCCTCAAGAGCGGAAGTCCGAGTCCAACTTTACGGGTAGTACGAGTGGTGCAATAAGGGTCCGTCACCTTGGCTACCATTTCGGGAGTCATCCCCTTGCCGTCATCCTTGACGGAGATGGAGAGCAGATCGCGCACTATAGATACCAGCACCTCTATCCATATATTTTTGGCTCCCGCCGAAATCGAATTTTGGACAATGTCCAGAATATGCATTGCAAGATCATTCATACTGTCGAGATTCAATCAAGTGAAACAAAGCGCCCCTCCTGTCCTCTGAGAGCCATCGCCACCTCCGCAAAGGTGAGCTCGCGGATATGGAAAGTGCATCCAGAAGAGAGGAAATCCTCCTGGTAATGAGCATCCGAAGAGCGGATGAAACGATATTTTGAAAGATATTTATAAGTTTGAAGCAATTGAGAATAGTTACATCGGGCTGAAATCTCCAGTGAATCCGGTTTGAGATCAAAGGGGATGAATCCAAGCTGGCTTATCACCGAATCACGGCTTTTGTCCACATGTGCAAGTACAAAAATGCCATCCAGACTCCTGATAAAAGCCTCAACCTGCTCCAAAGATTGGTCTATGGCTGAAATCAGAAGACACTCCTCTTCTCCGAGGATATTTTCATCACGGTCGACCCACATCTGGTAACCGAATTTTTCGGGGACATTGGGTATAGGAGGAAGATGTTTGCTTAGATATTCCTGCAACATATCGAGCCGTTCCCGGTCTTCGACAAAAGCGAGACAATGAACCTCTTCACGTGTGGTAATTTCCGCTCCACAAAGTATCAGAATGCCATTCTCTTGACCAAGAGCATGGATTTCAGAACATTGTCGGGTAGTATTGTGGTCGGTAATGCCCACAATGCTGTAACCCTTCTCCCGGGCGCGGCCGACGATGAACCTTGGAGTCATCTCGATGTCACCGCAGGGGGAGAGAAACGTGTGGTTATGCAAATCCCCTTTGTATGACCCAAGCTCCACGGTTGTTAATTTATGAGAGACCAGAGTTTACCCGTAAATTCAAAACAGGATTTCTCGGTACCCAGAATGGGGAGTCCCTCTTCGTTTGAAACCTCCATTGCATCCTCATCGGGCTTGAGTCCCTTAACCAGTACGATGGCAGCCAGATCTTTGAGGGAGGCCACTGCCATTATGTTTTTGTGTGTCTGGAGAGTTACCCAAACTTCACCTTCCTGTGAAAAGCCCATAACATCAGAGAGCAGATCCGATACATATCCGCCCTCGATCTCCCTGTCAAGTCCATTCTCGCCTGAGAAGACCTGAAGGTCCATTTCTTTTACAAGTTCTCTAATAGTCATATCTTTTACCCCATATTTCTTCCATCAGGGCGATGGCTTCGTCCACATCCAGAGTACCTCTCCTTTCATTGGCAATCTGCATGAAGACGCAATTGTTAATAGTTCTCTCACCATTGACAATATCTCCGGCAAGAGCTTCACAGCCGGGAGAGCCGCAGGCACCGCAATCGATACCGGGTAGCATGTGCTTTAGCTTGCGTACCTCTTCCATCTTGCGGATGGCCTCCTTGATATCCCTGCCATATTTCATAAAGGCACGTGGCTGCACCTTTTCAAAGGTCATATATTCAGCGCAATATTTACGGAAATCCTTAATATAGGGATTGACCCATGGAGCTGTCGATGCCCTTTTGTGGAGTCCGTCAGCCACCAGAAAACGGTTGCCCCTTACCAGTATGCCACCGGAACAGGACTCGTCACAACCCCTTAGCTCCAGAAAGTCCACTCCCTCGATATCCCCATTCTCTACCTTTTCCAAAAATTCTATCACATTGCCCATACCATCGATGGAGAGAGCTACGCCACGGGTAGCGTTGGCTTCCCCACGGGTGGTGGACCAGCGGATGGCATTGGAAGTAATCTCCTCATTGATACGGATGTTGTTCTCGGCACAAGTGTGATTTCGGTGAACCATCATCACTTTACTATAGAGCAAATCCATATTGATGGCTCCGGTAATCGGGGAAACATATCCTCCAACCGGATCCTTGACAGCGGCAATCTTGGCTACGCAGGGAGTAAGGTAAAATATACCCAGATCTTCTTCAGGAATGCCGGCTTCACGGTATTTACTTATATAATATTGAGCTGTTATCTCCAACGGAGGCAGAAGCGTCATTATATTGTCCACCAGCGAGGGAAAACGCACCTGTATCAGGCGAACGACAGCCGGACAATAGGAGGAAATTACAGGTTTTTCTTCGCGAGGCGCTTCTTCAATGTAGCGGTTCATCTCCTCTATGAGATAATCTACACCCAACTCCACGGGACTTACCTCCGTAAATCCAAGCGAGCCTATGATACGGTTGATTTCGTTCATCTCTATATCCTCAAACTGGGAATAGAAGAGACTCGGTACCAGCAACAGGCGGTGTTTGTAATCGAAAATACGGTCAAAGTCATCATCTACCACCCTTATCGCATTGGTTGGACATTCACGATAGCAGCGGCCGCAATCGATGCAGAGGTCGGTATGGATTACAGCCTTGCCTCCTTTGACCCTCAACGCCTCGGTCGGGCACACCTTCATACAGTGTGAACAACCGATGCAAAGATCAGGCATGATCTCCAGTCCACGGTAGTATCTGCAATGTGCACCGTCTGCCATAAATTATCAAAATTTAATAAAAAAATCTAAAACAGTACCTTTGTTAACCTCAGAGGTTATATTGAATTCATCTACATTGGCGCGTATGTTGGGAAGGCCCATACCTGCACCGAAGCCCATATCTCGCACCTCGGGAGATGCAGTAGAATAACCCTTTTCCATAGCCTGGGCTATGTTTGGGATGCCGGGACCCTCGTCATCAAGAACTACCCGGATGCCGGACTCATTGACACCGGCGGTGATGACACCACGCCATGCGTGAGCTACGATGTTGACTTCAGCTTCATATAGTGCAACAACCACACGCTTGATTATATCAGGGGGTACGCCGAGTTGCTTGAGCACCCTTTTAATCTGCGACGAGGCATGGCCCGCCTTGTTAAAGTCACCTCCTTCAACTTTATAAACGAGTTCCATAATCAATAAACAGGTTTAAGACCTGCATTAAAGAGCAGACCCGAAGTCTTAAACATAGAGAACCCGGTGGTGATAATGGTCATATCATTGTCCTCCGCAAGCTCTATCATATCCTGGGTGACTTTCTTGTCACGAACGATAAGAATATATTTAAGGTCGGACATTTCGGCCGTCCTTATGGACTGAATGTTGCTAAGTCCTGTCACAAGCAGAAAATCAGTAATTCTCAGCGTTAGCACATCACTCATCAGATCGGAAGAAAAGGCATACTCTACGGATTCGTCAAGATGTTGCTCTCCGCACACCACCTTTCCCTCAACAAGGGCGACTATCTCTTTTAGTTTCATAAATAATATATATTAATAGGGACTGTTGTTTTGTTTGTCAGGCGACAAATATAGTATCATTAAATGAAAAAAGCAACTGCCGTTTGAGCACAGGCAAGTCCGAAAGCTGCCGGCAGGTAAGAAATGGTACCCACCTGTGATTTCTTGTTGATTTCCTCTACGGGAATGATGGCTTCGCGATCGGGCAGTTCCTCAGAAAAGACCACCTTAAAACCCTTAGTAATCCCCTCTTTACGCAGTTTTTTGCGTATGACATATGCAAGAGGACAATTGAATGATTTTGAAATATCGGCTATCTTTACCTTGGTCATATCAAATTTGGCTCCCGCCCCCATCGAGGAGACGAGGGGTATGTGGTGTGTGACGCAATAGCGGATGAGAGCTATCTTCGGGGAGAGAGTGTCAATGGCGTCCACCAGAAAGTCAATTTTATGACCGGCAAGGAGCTGCTCCACATTCTCCGGAGTGAGATAATCATTAATGATGGTAAGGGAGATATCGTGGTTGACATCCCGCAGACGTTCAGCCATCACTTCGGTCTTGGGTCTGCCCGTAGTGGACTCCAACGCCAGCAACTGTCGGTTGCGGTTGGAGAGCGACACATTGTCCGAGTCGAGTATCAGCAGCGATCCCACGCCGGCACGTGCAATCATTTCGGCGGCGTAAGCGCCTACTCCTCCCAAACCTATAACCGCTATACGAGCATCGTGCAGCCGCTGCATTTGCTCCGGATTCAAGAGCAGTTCCGTCCTCTCCTGCCACATATCAGAGTCCCTTGTTCTTTGCCTCGTCCCAGATGGCATCCATCTCTTCGAGGGTCATATCCTTCAGGTTGCGTCCGAGCTCTTTGCTCTTAAGCTCCAAATAGGTAAACCTCTCCTTAAACCTGCGGCAGGTCATCTCCAGAGCAGTATCCGGATTGAGATCATATAGACGCGCTGCATTGACCACAGAGAAGAGCAGGTCCCCCAGCTCACCCTCCGCCCTTGCCACCGACTCGGGATCGGAAGCATCCATAGAATCAAGTTCCGTACGGAACTCCCCTATCTCTTCAGCTACTTTATCCCATACCTGCGATTTCTCCTCCCAATCAAATCCCACCGCCCGCGCCTTGTCCTGCATCCGGTAAGCCTTGAGCAACGAAGGCAGGGATTCGGGAACTCCGGAGAGTACGGTTTTGTTGCCCCCTTTCTCCGTCTGTTTCAGGGACTCCCAATTGCGTATCACCTGGTCGGAATCCTTCACAGAAGTAGTCGCGAAGACATGCGGATGGCGGTAAATGAGCTTTTCATTGAGCATATTGATGACATCGGTGATGTCAAATTTGCCCTCTTCGCTTCCGATTTTGGCATAAAAGACTATATGGAGCAGAATGTCTCCCAGTTCCTTCGCTATGTTACGTGAGTCACCCGCAAGAATGGCTTCGCTCAATTCATAAGTCTCCTCAATGGTAAGCGGTCTTATGGACTCCATCGTCTGCTCCCTGTCCCAGGGACATTTAGCACGAAGCTCATCCATAATGTCGAGCAGGCGTTCAAATGCCTCTAATCTGATATCTCTCTTCATTGGCGGTTGGTGTTAAACAGTGACAAAATTACCAAAAGTTTCCCAAATCGGATATTTTTTCATTAATTTGCCATTCTGACAAAACAACTAAATGGATTAAAAACAACAACAATGCAAAATATTCAGTTTATCAGCGCCGACGAGGCAGTTAAAGTGGTAAAATCGGGCGACCACATCCATTTGAGCAGCGTGGCCAGTGCTCCCCAAATCCTGATCCGGGCACTCTGTCGCCGCGGTGATGCTGGCGAGCTCAAAGATGTTCGCATACACCACCTCCATACCGAGGGTGAAGCCCCCTATGCCGATCCCAAATATGAAGGTATCTTTTTTCACCAGGCATTTTTCGTAGGAAGCAATGTCCGCAAGAGTGTTCAGGCAGGTTATGCCGACTATATTCCCATTTTACTTGGCGAGACACAGAAACTCTACAGGGCCGGCTATCTCCCTTGTAATGTAGCGATGATACAGGTATCTCCGGTCGACGAGCACGGCTTTGTCTCCCTTGGTACCTCCGTGGACGCTACTCTGGCTGCAATCGAGTGCGCCGAACATGTTATTGCAGTAGTCAATAAAAATGTACCCCGTTCCTGGGGGGATGCGATGATTCCGGTTTCAATGATTGATTTGTTTGTGGAAGACAACACCCCTCTCGAGCCTGCTCACTTCTCGGAGCCCAACGAGATAGAGAAAGCCATCGGTATCCACTGTGCCAACTTAATTGAGGATGGCGCCACTCTCCAGATGGGAATTGGAGCCATTCCAAACGCAGTGCTCGCCCAACTCGGTAATCATAAAAACCTGGGTATTCATACGGAAATGTTTGCCGACGGAGTACTCCCCCTTGTGGAAAAGGGTGTGATCAATGGAGCCAACAAAGCTATAGATAAAGGTAAGATGGTAGCCACCTTCCTGATGGGTTCGCAGACTTGCTACGACTTTATAGATGACAACCCCATGGTGCTTATGATGGATGTGGCCTACACCAACGACCCTTTCATCATTGCGCAAAACCCCAAGGTAACTGCCATCAACTCCGCATTACAGGTGGATATCACAGGTCAGGTGTGCGCCGACTCACTCGGTACAAAGTTCTACTCCGGCGTAGGCGGTCAGATGGACTTCACATATGGTGCTTCCAGATCTGAAGGCGGTAAAGCCATTATTGCAATGCCTTCAGCTACAAACAAGGGTATCAGCAAGATCGCGCCGATATTGACTCCGGGTGCAGGTGTTGTCACCTCCCGCAATCACATTCACTGGTTGGTAACGGAGTACGGTGCAATCAACCTCTACGGAAAGTCTCTCCAGGAGCGTGCAAAGCTTATCATCAGCATTGCTCATCCTGACGCTAGAGAGGAGCTCGACAGAGCGGCATTTGAACGTTTCGGACCGCATTTTCACTTCGTGAAATAGCTTTGCGATACGCGGTGCGTGGTACAGGTTACGCGGTAAGTTTTACAGTCCTGAGTTAAGAGTAATTAGCTCAGGACTTTTTTGTAAATTTGCAAACACAACTCTACATATCTCTATAATGAAACGTTTATACTTATTTATAATTGCATCGCTATTATGTGTAAATGCGGCGGCTGATATTCCATACTGGAACGACCTTCAGACCACAGGAGTCGGGAAAGAGTACCCGAGAACGGAGTTTTCCATTTTCGGCAGCCGCGAGGCGGCATTGAAAGGCACGTACGAATCCTCCCCATTCTATTTCTCCCTCAACGGCACCTGGAAATTCCTCTACACCGATGATTACAGGGATCTTCCCGCAGGTATCGAAAAACCGGACTTTTCCACCGCAGAGTGGAGCGACATCAAGGTCCCCGGCAACTGGGAGAGACAGGGGTTCGGCATCCCGATATATGTCAACCATCCCTACGAATTTCCCTATACCCGCAGCGTGAAGCCTACACTACCAGAAGTAATTCCTGTAGGAGTCTATCAACGCACTTTCACTATCCCCCAGAAGTGGAAGGGCAAGGAGATATTTCTCAACCTTGACGGGGCCAAATCGGGCGTCTATGTCTATATCAACGGTATTGAAGTGGGCTATAGCGAAAACTCCAAAGACAGGGCACAATGGCGCATCACCGACTTCCTCAAATCGGGCTCCAACCATCTTGTAATAAAGATTATGAGATGGAGCACCGGCACCTGGCTTGAATGCCAGGATTTCTGGAGGATCAGCGGTATCGAAAGAGACGTTTATCTCTCGGCACAGGAGCAAACTTCACTTCGGGATTTCACCGTAATTCCTATTCTCAGTGAATCCGGTGAGGGCCGGCTGACGCTCCGTATGGAACTCCATAACCCCGATTCCCGTCAAGTCGAGACAGGTTTCGAACTTCTCGACAAGAATGGAAATATAGTGGCCTCCGGAAACAGCACCACAAGCGATGTCAGCCTGAGTTTTAGTGCACAAATAGAGAACGTTAAGCCCTGGTCGGCGGAGCATCCGAACCTCTATGATCTGGTGATGAGGGTTGAAAATGAATATATCCCTTTCAAAGTGGGATTCCGCAGATTTGAGATCAAGGACGGCCTTTTCTTTGTCAATGGACAGCCGATTAAATTCAAGGGAGTAAATATCCACGAGCACGACCAGAATACGGGTCACTATATTAGCAGGGAACTTTTGCTCAAAGACCTGGAACTGATGCGTAAGCACAATATCAATGCAATCCGCACCGCACACTATCCCCAGCCGAGATTGTTCTATGAGTTGTGCGATGAATTGGGCTTTTATGTCTATCACGAGGCTAATATCGAGTCGCACGGGATGGGGTACAATTTGCGCGAGGGCGGCACTTTGGGCAATAACCGCGACTTTTATGCACTGCACCAGGATCGTATTATAAATATGTATGAGAGGTGTAAGAACTACGCCTGTGTCACAATTCTCTCCCTCGGAAATGAAGCGGGCAACGGATATAATATGTATAAGGCCTATGAATGGATTGAGGAGCGCGAGAAGGCTAACCCCGGAATGAACCGTCCGATTGTCTATGAAAGGGCGTTGCTCGAGTGGAATACCGATATGTATGTGCCTCAATATCCCTCCGCCGACTGGTTTGCGAAGATGGGCCAAGAGGGCTGCGACCGTCCGGTGATCCCGAGCGAATATTCTCATGCAATGGGCAATTCCAACGGAGGTTTAAGTGCACAATGGAAACAAATCCGCCTCTATCCACAGCTGCAGGGGGCTTTTATCTGGGATTGGGTGGATCAAGGGTTCCTGGAGAAAGATGAAAAGGGTTATGAGTATTGGACCTATGGTGGTGATTATGGTGTGGATATGCCCAGCGACGGCAATTTCTGCTGCAATGGTATCATAGCCCCCGACCGTACCCCGCACCCTTCCATGGAGGAGGTACGTCACGCATATACCAATATTCTGTTTGAGGCTGATGATCCCGCTTCCGGTAAAGGATTTAGCATTACCAACCTCCACTATTTCACCTCTTTGGAGGGCTATGAGATTCATTGGTTTATAGAGGGCGACGGCAAGGTGGTGAGAAAGGGCAAGCTCAATTTTTCCACAGCGCCCCAGTGCGTAGAGTCATTTGATATTTCGTACAAGAGATTGAAATTTAAGGAGGATGTGGATTATTATATCCGCTTTTCAGCGGTTACGAGGAAGGCGGAGCGGCTTATTCCTGCCGGCCACGAGGTGGCTTCAGCTCAGTTCCCCATTTCGCTTCGCGAGAATGTGACTCTTCCGAAAATGAAAAAGGGCAATGAATTGGCGATTGATGAAAATTCCAATTCTATTGTTATCCGTAATAAACGTTTAGAGATGGTTTATGACAAATCTCTTTGCATCCTCGTTTCTCTGAAAGTGGACGGTAAAGAGCGTTTTGCCGATGGATGGGGAATAAGACCCAATTTCTGGCGGGCCCCTACCGACAATGATTATGGCAACGGCATGTTTAGGAAAAATGCCATCTGGAAAGAAGCCTCGAATAACTTTAAAGCCTCTGCCAACGCCTCTATGGAGGGAGAAGATGCCATTCTAAAAATCATCTATTCCCTTCCTGCCGGAAATAGTTTCGAAATGGAATACCGCATAAATTGTAATGCTGTAATACACGTTTCAACGCGTTTCAACGCAGTAGAATCAAACCCTGACGATACTTCTCCCCTATTTGTGCCCAGATTAGGAGTGCGTTTCAGGATTGATTCATCCAATGACGGTTTCAGCTATTTCGGTCGGGGACCGGCGGAAAACTACATCGACCGCAAGGAGGGTTCGCTTATCGGACTTTATAAGAGTAGCGCAAAAGATGAGTATGTCCGCTATGTCAGACCTCAGGAGTGCGGTCACCACTGTGATGTGCGCCGGATAGAATTTGCCGATATGAGCATATTGGCGGATGAATATATGGAATTCAATGCCCTGCGCAATTCTGTGGAGGATTTCAATCTGGGAAAACAGAAACATGTCAACGACATTACCTCCAATATAAGGGATTATGTGGAGGTTTGTCTCGATTGGCGTCAGATGGGCGTGGGTGGATATGACAGCTGGGGCTCATTACCCGACGATTATGCGATGATTCCCGCCGGAGAAAATTACGAATGGGGATTCACCATAATATTCCCTTAGATCATTTGCAGTGAGGAAAATAATCTCAATGAGTTTTGTTATCTTTGTGAGTAATTGAAAAACGGAAGCGTACCGGATCAAAAACATAGTCACAACTGTGTGGAATCTCGCACTTTAATTGATTATGATATTCCGGGGATAGCGCACAATGCATTTATTATGATATACAGGAAACTTTCGGAAAATGAGTTTGAAGATATTTCTTCGAGGATTCTCTACGAGGACAATCACATGCTGATATTCAACAAGCGTGGCGGAGAGATTGTGCAGGGTGACAAGACCGGAGACGAGCCTCTTAGTGAGACCTTGAAGGCATTTGTGGCCCAACGCGATTCAAAACCCGGGAATG
>JAGONS010000029.1 GCA_017992915.1 Bacteroidales bacterium
CCTTTGCTATAGCTGCGGAAAAGGCCTTCTTGTAGTATTGAATATTATTTTCCCAAAGGGCAATTTCAGAAACCTCCTTTGCATTCTCCTTGTATGATTGCTTCTCTTCAGGGGATAGTGCCGCAATTTCACGGATACGGTTGACTACATCATTTACCACCGAATCATAGTTGGAATCATTACGGGTAATTATATCGATGGACTTACGACTCTTGTCACTCGGATAATGCTCCTGCACCCAAAGACCGAATCCTGCAAGAGATGTAGTAGTAGTGGGCACTTTGAAGGCGAGTGACTCGAGCGGAGTATAGCCCCAAGGTTCATAGTATGAGGGAAAAATGGTGAGATCCATACCGACGAGCAGATCATAATAGCTCATGTCGAAAATGCCGTCACTTCCGTTGAGATAGGTAGGAATAAAAAACACCTTTACCCTGTCGCCCAGAGCGTTATTGAGGTTGAGTGCTCTGAGGCGGTTGGTCACCGCATCGTAATCGTCACTCAAAAGATGCGACACATTGGTAGTATAACTCGAATCTGCACCATTAAGTTTCGCTACAAGCTCCTTGTCGGGACCGTTATGGCCTGAGGGCACCATGATAAAGGCCAGCACCTGCTTACCTTTGTAACCTCCGCTATTTAGACGACTGAGCGCATCAATAAAGATGTCTATACCCTTGTTGGTATATTCGTAACGACCACTGATACATACCAGAAGGACCTCTTCATCAAACTGTTCTCCGGACATACAGGATGCCACTTCTATAAGCTTCTTTCTCGCCCTGGCCTCATACTCGGAAAATTGCTCCTCGGGAGGTGTTATACTGTTTTCAAAGCCATTGGGGGTGATGAAATCCACCTCTCTGCCTAGAAATTGCTTGCACTCTACTGCGGTAATCTGGCTCACTGTTGTAAATACGTCAGCATTAATTGCCGCAGCTTTCTCCAGTGAATGGCGCGACAAGACGCCAAACTCTCTCGCAAGATCATCCGCATTTAGATTGTAAATCTGATCGTATAAAGGAAGGTCTTTACCGGCCACACAGCGACCGATAACGGTGGCATGGGTGGTAAAAATGGTCCCCACGGGAAGTTCGCTCTCCTTGAGGTAGAGCAGGCCGGCTCCTGTCATCCATTCGTGGAACTGTGCCACTACATGGTTGTGCGGAGTGACATTGAATCGTACGAAATGATCTATTACATTACCTGCGGCATAGCCGAAAAGTGCTGACTCAATATAATCCCAATTGCCGTTGAGCGAGTCAACTCCAAACTTTTTCCAGAAGTTGGTAAGTATTTCGTCCTTTTTGGAGATGAACTGGGTAAAGTCCACCAGGATGGCAATAGGGTTGCCGGTAACATTCCAACGGCCTACTCTGATACGAAGGCCATCATTGAGAGCAGCTTCGCGCCAGGAACGGAATAGCATCGGATCCTCATTGAATTCGGGATTCTGAGCGGTCTCCCTCCAAACATCAGGGCCAATGTGAATATGATTTTTCTTGAATTCTTTACCTAAAAAAAGTGATTTTGTGGCAATGACAGTATGTATACCGCCTACCTTGTTACAAACTTCCCAACTGATTTCAAACAGGTAGTCGGGCATAATCGAATTTTGTTTCATAGATGTATTATAGTGGTTCGACTTAATTTTTCTCCCCCTTCAAGGAGTGAATCTTCTCTTTGACTCTGATTTCGAAATCACTGAATACATTCATGTAGTTGATGAATGCCTCGTAAGGGGTGTTATAAGGGTTGAAGTAATTGTGAACGGATCCGTCGGAGAAAAACTTGGTACACATATAATAGAAGTGGTCACTCTCCTGGAGTTTTCTGTATATGTTGAGGAGTTTCTCATCTTTCGCTTTGAGCACGTCAGCCTCGAGAGCCGAGATCTTATTGAAAGCTTCGTTCTGGAGTTCGTTACCAAGCCAGGCGCTGGTGTCCCTCTCTTCGTCTGCCCAGGAAATGGGATACGGTACATGGAGCGGTGCAACAGGCTGGTGGAAAGAAGCTGCCTCCGGAACACTCCTGAAGCGAATATCGCCTTTTGCAAGGATGGCTTCAGGGAGAGCCTTCAGGAAGTCAAAAATGCCCGTATATTCCTTCTGGTGTTCACCGAATGTCTCGTAATCCATAAAAAGATTGACAATATCCTCACCGGAAACGGCATCTGCTAGCCAGGTTGCATATTTATCAGCAGTAAGAGGCCATCCCTCCCAGCTTTTGTTAGAGAATCTGAATGCTATATCATCACTCAGACTGGAGTTTCTAAGCAAAAGTCTCTGACGGGGATTGATAGCATTTGTATAGACATAATTGGGGCTTTTCCATCCAAGAATATGCTTGGCACCCTCGGTGATCATCACATTGTATCCCAGATCTGCCACTGCATCACCTATGGCGTCGGAGTAGATAAGCTCAGTGTTGCGGAATGCGGTAGGCTTTACGCCAAACACTCTTGTAATCATCTCTGCATGCTGTTTCACCTGTTTCTTGAACTCGGCCGGTGAAGAGAGAGAAGCAAGAGTATGCGAATAGGTCTCCGCAAGGAAATCCACACAACCTGTTGCCGCAAGCGCTTTGAAACTCTCAATTACCTCCGGTGTATACATCAGAAACTGCTCAACGGCAGCGCCGGTAATGGAAAATGTCACTTTGAAATCCTTGCCATGCTTTGCAATGAGGTCACGCAGGATAGCATTGGTCGGAAGATAGCACTTTTCGGCTACCCTTTTGAGGATAGTACGGTTAGCAAATTCGTCAAAATAATGGAAATCGTTGCCGATGTCAAAAAAGCGAAACTGCCTAAGTCTGTCCGGCTGGTGTACCTGAAAGTATAAACAAATTGACTTCATATCTGTAATTTTTATTTTTTCTCATTTATTGCTGCCTCATAAACCCTCTTGACCTTGGCTGCAGCGTGGTCCCATTTCAATGAATTAACCTCTTCAAGACCGCTCTCAATAGCCATTTTGGAGAGAGCAGGATAGTTTAGCAAACCGTAAATCGAATCTGCAAGGGCATCTATGTCCCAAAAATCGACCTTAATTGCATATTTTAGCACCTCTGCAACACCGGACTGCTTGGAAATGATGGTAGGCACATTGGATATCATAGCTTCAAGAGGTGATATCCCAAAAGGCTCGGAAACCGAAGGCATCACATAAACATCGGAATATTCAAACATACGCTGCACATCCTGACCTCTAAGAAAGCCCGTTAAGTGGAATCTGTCTGAGATCCCCAATTGTGCCACACGCTTAATGGAACGGTTCATCAAATCACCGCTTCCGGCCATCACAAAACGAACATTCGGATACATTTTGAGCACCTTATTGGCAGCTTCAATGAAATACTCAGGACCTTTCTGGAAAGTAATACGACCGAGAAAGGTGACGATTTTCTCTTCGACACCTCTTTGCACTTCGATATCACTACGTCCCGAAAAATCTACCGCATTGTGGACGGTGATAACCTTTGAAGGATCGATGCCGTATTTGTTGATTACGATATTGCGCGTCAGGTTGCTTACGGTGATAACCTTGTCAGCTTCGCGCATACCGGTCTGTTCCAGACGGAATACCTCGGGATTGACATTCTCGCCGGTACGATCAAACTCGGTGGCGTGAACGTGTATTACAAGCGGTTTACCGGAAACTTTCTTGGCAGCGATACCGGCCAGATTGGTAAGCCAGTCGTGTGCATGGATTACATCGAACTCATGCTGTTGAGCAATAGCTCCGGCAACCATTGCATAGCGGGCAACCTCTTCCATAAGGTTTGCTCCATATTTGCCGGAAAACTTGTATTTCTCCTTAAAATAACCCTTGAACTCTTCGGTCTGATATTTCTGCTCTTCCGTTACGAGTTCGGTGAATGACACCGGATCGATATAGGGCCTGAGATTGGAGCCTACACGGAGAAAATCAACCTTACCCAAAAACTCATCAATATTCTTGCAGGTATCATAAACCACAACATCGCTGGCATTGATGATTCTGACAGCACTTTGATCTTCATCCCCGGAAGCGGTAGGCATTACGAAAAGAACCTCCACATCGTGGTGGGCAAGTCCTTTTGTCAACCCATAACAGGCAGTGCCCAGACCACCCGCAATATGAGGAGGAAACTCCCATCCGAACATCAATACTCTCATGATTACTCCTCCAATTTATATTTGTTTATAAGATATTTGACACGGATAATTTCAGCGGTAGCTGATGCCGCGAGAATGGCACCGTGAGGGTGATGCGGAGGATCTCCATCGTATATCTCAGCCACCATGCCGATCCCATGGATATTCATATCCTCCTCGAAACCGCTTACCAGTGCCTGAGAGGTACGCAGATATGAAGCTCCGTAGAGTTTGAGGCAAGAGGCAATGTAGGCACCGAGGAGCCAGGGTCTGGTACTTCCATTGTGAGTAGCCAGGTCGCGCTCTATCTGGTTGCCCTCATAGACTCCTTTGTATTGGGGATTCTTTGGTGAAAGAGTCCTGACACCGCGTGTCGTAATGAGTTCCTGATTAATGGTACGCAAAATCTCATCCTGTACAACCTCGCTTACAGGGCTGTAGTCAAGTGAGCAAGCATATATTTGATTGGGTCTTGTATAAATGTTCTGTCCAAAACCGTCGACATAGTCGGCAAGATGACGTCTTGATTCAACCCAGAACATATTATGAAAATTATCTTCTATTTTTTTGATGATGGCATCGCACTCTCTGGTAAAATCATTTTCCCTTGAAAAACTCTTCTCCATCGCGGAGGCAAAGCAAAGGGCATTATACCAAAAACAGTTGGTCTCAACCTGATAGCCGGCACGTTCCGTCACAGGACGACCATCGGCATAAGCATCCATCCAGGAGAGGGGCACACCTGACTTTTGTGCCCAGAGAAGACCGTTATTGTGAAGAATCACCTCAGGACGTCCCTGGATAAAGGATTTGATGATATCTTTTAAGATTTTGCCATATTTTGACCACGCCTTGGCAGAATCTTTCGTATAGGAAATGAGATGCTGCACAACTTCGGTCAAGCGGAGAGGAGCTTCAACCTGGTCGCATCCTTTGAGAATGGCCTCTTGATGGGAGGAAATCGTATCATTAAGAATGCTATTAAAGAGTTTTACATTACCATCGTTGTATAGAGTCAATCCGGGGAGTGCAACACAGGTCTCTCTCAAAAGCCCCGACTCAAGCCAGGAGTATCCTGCACAGATTTCAGTCTTTCCATTTCGAGTTGTAAAAAGTTGCTTTGCAGCATCCCTGAGGCAGTCTTCATAATTCTCCTGAGGATCAAGAGCATTAAGTTCCCTTGTGAATTTAGCTTTCAAGGTATTCGGGGCACATTCATTGGTGGAAGCTGAGAAGATTATGGTCTCACCTTTTTTTATCGGCATCTCGAAATAGCCGGGAACGAAAAGATCTTCGGTACAGTCAAAGCCGCGGCGATACTCCTCTCTGTAAAAAATGTTATAGTACCAGTCCGGCGAAGCCACATAATCGCATGGTTTTGAAATCTGGAGATTGAGATCGGGAAAACCCCGGTACATCTTGAAAGCAACTCCGTTTGCTATATTTCTGTAATGGGTATCTGCATCACTATTGGCCGTTGTCAGAGAGTGGATGTTGCGGAATGCAAGGAAAGGTTTTAACCTGAGTATGGTATTACTGTGTGCATCTACAAGGGTATACTTGATCAGCAGCTGGTCTTCATTTTTGCTGGAAAAGATTATGCTTTTGCGGAACACCATACCGCCTACGCGGTATGTAATAATAGGTACGGGATCCATTTCAAAGTCAATGATGTACTTGTGACCTTTGGGCTCAAATACGGAGCCGTAGTTGTGGATACCAAGGTTGAAAGGTCGCCCGTGCTGAATGAGCGTCTCATCGAGAGACGACAACAAGATGTGCTTGCTCCCGCCGAATTTGTCAATGGGAACTACGAGCAGACCATGGTATTTTCTCGTATTGCAACAAACAATGGTCGTGTTGGTATAGCCGCCACCCATATTGGTTGAAATCAACTCCCGTTTTAGAGAATATTCGAGATTCACCAATTCCGCTTTATTGAATTTCAAGTAAGCCATATAATTATGTGTTTTGAACTTGCAAAAGTAGGCATAAAAATTCAATATTTCAATTATGTAACCTAATCGTCACATCTCAAAACGAGAGCACTGCGACAAGGTATATAGAGGGAGAGTTGGTTTCGACCCTCCTTATATTGTGTAAAGTGTTCTATATCAGCATCATTCCTATTAAATCCGCCAAATTCCGCAGCATCGCTGTCAAGCACGGGTATCCATTTGCCCGCAGGGGCATCAAAGCAGTAGTTTTCGAAGGATTGTTCCGGATTGAAACTGAAAACGAAGAGAAATGTCCCTCTTGTAAAGATGAGAATCTTCTTTTCCTCATCCTGACGAAGAGATACTATCTTGTATTTCAATATCTTGTTGTCTGCAAACAGATGCACCATCGCTCTGTCGAAATCACCTAACGATTTGTAACGAAGATAGTCGGCATCGGCCAGTGACCACTGTCTGCGAGCATAGAAATAGGACCAGGAATTCCCCTCTCTGGGAAAATCAATCCACTCAGGATGTCCGAATTCATTGCCCATAAAGTTCAGATAGCCGTCACCTGCGGTTGCAAGCGTAACCAGGCGTATCATCTTATGAAGTGCGATGCCCCTATCGATGATAATGCTCTGCGACTCTTTGTTCATCAAATAATACATCTCCTTGTCCATAAGACGGAATATGATGGTCTTGTCGCCCACAAGTGCCTGATCGTGACATTCTGCGTAGCTGATGGTCCTCTCATCAGCACGTTTGTTGGTAAGTTGGTAAAAGATCTCTCCCATACTCCACTCCCAATCGGACAACTCTTTAATCCACTTGATCCAATGGTCGGCGATACCCATGCTCATCCTGAAATCAAATCCGAAACCACCATTTTTTATTGGAGCGGCCAGCCCGGGCATACCGGACATATCTTCAGCAACGGTAAAAGCAGTGGGCTTCAACTCCTTGACGAGAATATTGGCAAGACCCAGATAAACCAAAGCATCTTCATCCTGACCGCCGTCGAAGTAACAATCGTAACCTATGAAATCGCGTCCCAGACCATGGTCGTAGTAAAGCATGCTGGTAACTCCGTCAAAACGGAATCCGTCCAAATTGTACTCCTCCAGCCAATATTTGCAATTGGAAAGCAGGAAATAGAGAGTCTCATTCTTACCGTAATCAAAACAGCGAGACTGCCAGGCGGGATGCTCTCCCCTCTCCCCTTTATGAAAATAGGTTGTATATGATCCGTCGAGACGGCTGAGACCCTCCACTTCGTTCTTTACAGCGTGCGAATGGACGATATCCATAATAACTGCAATACCGAGCCGATGCGCCTCATCCACCAATTCCTTGAACTCCTCAGGAGTGCCGAATCTGCTGCTGAGCGCAAAAAAGTTGGAAACCTGATATCCGAAAGAACCATAGTAGGGATGCTCCTGAAGAGCCATTATCTGAATGGTATTATAACCTCCGGCTGCGATCCTGGGAAGCACATCCCGCCTGAAATCATTAAATCCGGCCACTTTCTCCTCTTCGGAGCTCATACCGATGTGGGTCTCATAGATCAGAGGGTTGGTCACCTTGCGGCGAAATTTTCTCTTCCATTTGTAGGGATTTTTTGGAACCCACACCTGAGCCGAGAAGATCTTTGTGTGCTCATCCTGCACACAACGGGGGGCATAGGAAGGCAGGCGTTCACCGCCGCCACCGGGCCATTCGACAAACCAGCGATAGAGAGTTCCGTGGGATATGATTTCAGTTGGAACTACCAGTTCCCAATTCCCTCCGCCGGTTGGTGTAAAAGCGTACCGTTCATCCCTTTTCCAGCCATTGAAGTCACCTATGAGCCAGATTCTGGTGGCATTGGGCGCCCATTCGCGAAACACCCAACCCCGGGAGTCACGATGAAGTACATAGTAAAGATGGTTGTTGACCGCATCGGATAAACGACCATCCCCGGCCATCTGCCGTTTTTTCTGCAACACCAGCGCATTGCGGCGCTCTATTATATCCTTGTACGGTGCTAGGTATTTGTCCTTTTTATATATCTTCATTGCTTTTGTCAACCTTGTTGATGATTGTTTCGAGCTTCTCTTGTTCTCCACGT
Source organism: Bacteroidales bacterium (assembly GCA_017992915.1). Classification (GTDB taxonomy): domain Bacteria; phylum Bacteroidota; class Bacteroidia; order Bacteroidales; family UBA932; genus Cacconaster. Next base: position 8,186 of record JAGONS010000029.1, read on the forward strand.
ATGGCATCCTTGCAGTATTGTATCAATTCCATGGCTCTTTTGACATCCTTTTCGATGCCGGAGAGATCCCTTTCAGGGTCTTCTATGCCGGTGACGAGCCTTTCCAGCTCGGTGAAGGCCTCTTCATAACTCATTTTCTCTTTCATATGGCATTATTCTTTATTTCGTTTGATATCACCTCACATTCAACCACGGCATCACTGAACATCACCTTAAGACGTTGTCCGGGTAGGAGATCCTCACCGCTGGCGATTCGGCGTCCATCTTTGAGCACCACCAGATAACCCTTTGCAATCAAAGTACGGGGATCTGCGGCCACCAGGCGTGCCTGCAGAAGATCTACTTTGCGCAAAGCTTCTGAAACTTTTATGGAAACTGCACTCCTGATACGCACCTTAATATTGTCAAAAAGAGCCAGCTCGCGATGACTTTTGCTCTTCAGAGCCAGTTTGAGTCGGGATATGAGAGACGAAACCGCTTGCTCTTCATGTGCAAAAATATCTATGAAATAATCAGCCAGAGCCGTAGGGGTCTTGAGATTGTGCCAGGCAACCATATCTATGACATGGTAATCCTTATCGTGACCTATGCCGGTAAGTACCGGAAGCGGAAACTGGGCCACATTCAGCGCAAGATCATAATCATCAAAACAGACCAGATCCATGACAGAACCACCTCCTCTTAGTATCAGCACCGCATCAAACTCCTCAATCCGTTGAACAATAGTGTCGAGGGCCGCAATAATACCTGCAGGTGCTTCCGCTCCCTGCATTGGTGCAGGAAATAGCGTAGTCGAAAAGACAAATCCATAAATGTTGCCGTGGAGATGTTGAATGAAATCACGGTAACCAGCCGCAGTTTCAGCCGATATTACCGCAAGACGACGAGGGAGCGCAGGCAGTTCAAGGGCAGAGTTGAGCTCCATCATCCCCTGCTCCGAAAGATGCGCAATGGTCTTCTGGCGTTCCAACTCCAAATTGCCAATCGTAAAGGAGGGATCGATATCCCTGACATTGAGCGAAAGACCGTAAAGCTCGCTATAATTCACCTGTACCTTGAGCAACACGTTCATCCCTGCAACAATATCGCTGCCGGTTACGCTCCGAAAGTGCGCTAATAGGATGCGATAGGTCTGTGCCCATATCACTGCAGAGCATTTTGCGAGCAACCTGCCACTCTCCTCTTCCTTCTCCACAAGCGTAAGATAGCAATGTCCGGAGCGGTTTACACTGCATTCGCTCACCTCCGACCTTACCCATAACGAATCGGTGAAATTTTCAACCAGGACCTCGGAGATTTCACTCTGCAACTGATACAGCGTATAGAGTTTTCTGTCATCCATAACAAGACAAAGATAATGATTATTGGGCAAATATATTTCTATAATCCAAGTTACTTGCGTACATTTGCAGAATAAAGAATTCTAAGTGATGATTATCAAAAAGGCGATTTTTGCAGGCAGCAGCGAAAGAGTTGACCAAAAGCCGAAAGCGCTCTATCCGGAGTTCGCTTTTATCGGTAGGTCAAATGTGGGCAAATCATCACTCATCAACTGCTTGTGTCAGAACAAAAAGCTTGCACACACCTCTTCCACCCCGGGCAAGACACAACTCATCAACCATTTTCTGATCAATGACAGCTGGTATCTTGTAGACCTTCCCGGATACGGATATGCCAAAATGAGCAAGACCGGCAGGGCCAAACTCGAGAAAATCATCAATGGCTATATAGATCGCTCCATGGAAATGATGCTGCTTTTTGTGTTGCTCGATTCGCGACACGACATTCAGCAGATCGATCTGGAGTTTTTGATTTCTCTCGGAGAGAAAGGCATTCCCTTTTCAATCATCTTTACCAAATGTGACAAATCTTCCCAGAGTATTCTTGATAAACAGATTGAGAAGAATCGGAGTAGCCTGCTCGAATACTGGGAAGAGCTTCCTCCCCTTTTTCTCTCCTCTGCAGAGACCGGTATGGGACGTGAAGAGATTCTTTCGTATATTGACACAGTACTTAATACTTTGACTTAATACTAAAAAATCAACACCTGATATTAAAATCTTTAAACTCAGAACTATAAAACATATGTCACACAACGAGCACCAATTTAAAATCTTCTCTTGCAGAAACTCACGTTATCTGGCGGAAAGAATAGCCAAAGGCCTCCATACGGAACTTGGCAGATCTGAGGTAACCGTATTCAGTGACGGTGAATTCCAACCGGCATTTTTGGAAAGCGTACGCGGAGCCACAGTATTTATCGTTCAGTCTACATTTCCTCCTACCGAGAACTTATTCGAACTTCTCCTGATGATTGATGCGGCCAGAAGAGCATCGGCCTACAAAGTAGTTGCCGTAATCCCCTATTTTGGCTGGGCAAGGCAAGACCGCAAAGATCGTCCGAGAGTCTCCATCGGCGCAAAATTGGTGGCCAATCTCCTCCATGCCGCGGGTTGCGACAGGGTAATGACCGCCGACCTTCACGCTGACCAGATTCAGGGATTTTTCGACTTCCCCGTTGACCACATATATGCCAGCAATCTTTTTCTCGCCTACATCAAAGGTCTAAAACTGGAGAATCTCTCCATCGCCTCTCCCGATATGGGCGGTGCAAAGAGGGCAAATGCCTATTCGAGGATTCTAAGCGTACCTATGATCATCTGCCACAAATCACGCGAAAAAGCAAATGTAGTGGGCACTATGACTGCCATAGGTGATGTAGAGGGCAGAAACATTGTCATCGTTGACGATATTGTGGATACTGCGGGAACCATAACAAAATGTGCAGATATGCTGCTCGAAAAAGGTGCTCTCAGTGTAAGGGCAGTCTGTACACACGCCGTACTTTCCGGTAACGCCTGCACTCGTGTCGCCAAATCCGGTATCAAAGAGTTTATCGTAACCGACACCATTCCCATGAGACAGGATCCGGAGACGGATATATCCAAGTTTACAGTCCTTTCCGTTGCCGAAACTTTCGCCGATGTCATCGAAAAGGTTTATAAATTCAAGTCCATCAGCGATACATTCATCTTCTAGAGACCTTTTGTTAAATGATACTCAATAACAACATCCCCATCGAAGTAGCTTATGAGACCATAGTGACCAAAATGCGTGACTATTTCCGCAGTGCCGGCATGAAGAAAGCTGTTCTGGGACTCTCTGGCGGCATTGATTCGGCTGTTGTTATGGCCATTGCCTGCGAAGCGCTCGGCCGGGAAAATGTTCACGGCCTCCTTATGCCCTCCCAGTTTTCCACATTGCACTCTGTTTCGGATGCGGTAGACCTTGCCAACAATCTCAAGGCCCAATACACGATTGTCCCGATAGAAAAGATCTACAACCGCTTCATGAGGGAGCTCTTCTCCTTTTTCGAGATTGGGAAATGGAGTGTTGCTCAGGAAAATCTCCAGGCACGCATCCGCGGCACGATTCTGATGACCTATTCCAACCGTTTTGGCGCTCTTCTTCTCAACACATCCAACAAAAGCGAGTTATTTGTCGGCTACGGCACCCTATACGGGGACCTTTGCGGTGCAATGATGGTAATTGCAGACCTTTACAAGCTCCAGGTCTATGAGATGGCCAACTACATCAACTCCTCATCCGGCAATGTGATTCCCGCTTCCACTATACATAAGACACCATCGGCAGAACTAAGACCCGGGCAGAAGGACAGCGATTCGCTGCCTCCCTATGATCTGCTTGACCCTATCATATACAGTCTTAACGAAGAGGCCAAAAGTGCGGAAGAAGTGATCGCCGGAGGAGCAGACAAAGCAATTGTGGAACGAATTATTTCACTCAATCGCACATACTCTTTTAAAATGGCACAGATTCCTCCTGTGATAACTGTCACTGACAAGCCTGTAGTGCCTGAATACAAATGCATCTGATATGAAAGTATTGATAGCTGCAATAATTATAGTAGGATTCAGTTTCCTTGCAATGAGCGTTACAATCATTTTCAAAAAAGGAGGCAAGTTCCCGGATGGAGAAATTTCACGCAACAAACACCTGCGCGAGAAGGGTATCATTTGTGCCAAAGATGAGGAACTCAAACTCTGGGTAAGAAATAATAAATGTGATGCTGATGCGATATGCTCGGAAAGCGGTTGTGCATCCTGTGCATTTAATACGAGGCTCAATCCCAAAAAGGATGCCTCCAAATAATTACTTTCCGGGGAGCACCGCTTTGCGGAGTTCGAAATTCTGACCGAGATATTTTTTGCGGACTTCCGGATTGTTGGCCAGCTGTTCGGCCGTGCCGCTTTCCAGAATTACACCCTCATAAAGAAGATAGGCCCTGTCAGTAATGGCGAGGGTTTCGTGGACATTGTGGTCGGTTATGATGATGCCGATATTCTTGGTTTTAAGGTTCGCAATGATGTGCTGAATATCTTCTACGGCAATGGGGTCAACTCCTGCAAAAGGCTCATCGAGGAGAATGAATTTAGGATCTATTGCCAACGCCCTGGCAATCTCGCAACGACGTCTTTCACCACCGGAAAGCTGTATTCCCTGGTTTTTGCGCACTTTGTGAAGACCAAATTCCTCTATGAGAGATTCCAAACGCTCGTGACGCTCCTCTTTAGAGTAACCTGCCATTTCCATCACGGAAAGAAGATTGTCTTCTACGTTGAGCGTACGGAACACAGAGGCCTCCTGTGCAAGATAGCCCAACCCTTTCTGTGCTCTTTTGTACATCGGAAGTTTTGTGATTTCCTCTTCATCCAGAAAGATTTTGCCGTCATTGGGTTTTATCAATCCGGTAATCATATAGAATGTGGTGGTTTTGCCGGCCCCGTTGGGTCCCAGAAGTCCCACGATTTCACCCTGTTCAACTTCAATGGAGACACCCTTTACAACGGTTCTCTTGCCATATTTCTTGACCAGATTTGTACAAAAAAGCTTCATATCGGATATTTCGGTGTTCTAAATGGTATCGAGCCCGAGATTTTTCTTCAGCTCGCGGTATTCTTCAGATGTCTTCTGCAAATAGTTTGCCTTATCTGAAGGCATATACAATTTTTGGCCGCCGGCTTGATCGGAAACCTCCTCCAAAGCAACCTGAAGACGGAGTCCGGGATGATCAATACGCTCTTTGAGGAATGATTCGAGACGCTTAAGAAAATGGCGGTCAATATACTCCTTCTGTGTTATATTGCTGACGCAAAAAGTGATAACGGAACGTGATGCGTCTATCTGCGGGTTGCCCTTCGCAAGAGCGGCAGAGAGATTGGGAGAACGGGATTCGCTGGCCACCAGCTCTTCCCAGACGCCTTTCAGATTCTCTTCATCGAGGGGTACCTTGACTATCTCCGGAGCAAATTCCATCTGCTTTAAAGAAGCTCCCGATTTGACCTCTTTCATCACATCTTTGATTGAGAGAGATGTTTTTGGAGTCTGTAGTTTGGAGTCTGTAGTTTGGAGTTGTGGGTTCTGAGTTCCGGGTTCTGAGTTCCGGGTGGGTTGTGATGTTGAGGAGGCCTGTGCAGCGGCCGGTTGAGCTACAGGGGGTTGTACTGCCTGTACCGTGGCAGTTGGTTGTGCAACAGCCGGTGCTGTATTTATACGGGAAATTTTGAGCAGCGCAAACTCTATCAACAATCTCGGATTGCCGCTCTGACGGTAGGAAGCCTCACAATCAGTAGTGGCTGCAAGTGCCTCATAAAGAAATCCCGCGGGACATTTTGCTGAAAGCTCCTTGTATTTCTGCGCTACCGAAGGGGCGAGCTCAAGGAGGGACTGCGATGCATCGTGTTTGCACACAAGCAGGTCGCGAAAGTGATTGCTCAGACCCGAGATGAAGTGAAGAGCATTGAATCCCTTGGAGAGTATTTCGTCAAAAGTGAGGAATGCCGACGCATAATCGCCTTTGAGGAAGTCTTCAGTAAGCTTGAAATAATATTCGTAGTCAAGGACGTTAAGATTGTGGATCACCTGCTCGTAGCTTACCTCATGCCCGCAGAAGGCCACAGTCTGGTCAAAAAGTGTGAGGGCGTCGCGCATAGCACCGTCCGCTTTCTGTGCTATAATGTGAAGAGTATCATCTCCTATAGTTACCTGCTCCTTTTGAGCTATATCCTTGAGATTACGCACTATATTGTCCACTGATATCCGGTTGAAGTCATAAGTCTGACATCTGGATAATATGGTGGGGAGTATCTTGTGCTTTTCAGTGGTAGCAAGAATAAAGATAGCGTAGGAGGGCGGCTCCTCGAGAGTCTTGAGAAAGGCATTGAAAGCCTGCTGCGAAAGCATATGTACCTCGTCTATGATATAGACGCTGTATTTACCTATCTGGGGAGGTATGCGAACCTTGTCTGTGAGATTACGGATGTCATCAACGGAGTTGTTGGACGCGGCATCCAATTCGTGTATGCTGTATGAGCGCCCTTCGGCAAATGAGAGACAGGATTCACAAACTCCGCAGGGAACCAGGTCGTCCGAAATATTGGAGCAGTTGATGGTTTTGGCAAATATCCTTGCGGCGCTGGTTTTACCCACGCCACGCGGGCCGCAGAATAGATATGCATGCGCCAACTGATTCCTAAGAATGGAATTCTTGAGAGTCCTGGCGATATTCTCCTGTCCGATCAGGGAATCGAAATCATTCGGTCTGTATT
>JAGONS010000075.1 GCA_017992915.1 Bacteroidales bacterium
GCGATTGCTTTGAGGAGTATTTCGTATTCCACCATAAGTTCCTTTCCTGGGCCATGATAAATGGTTATGAGAAGGATACTGTAATGGGAATGAATGAAGATGAACTCGAGGACCTTCTCAAAAAATCTCCTTATTACAAAGCTACGGCCAATGACATCGACTGGGTCTCCAAGGTAAAAATGCAGGGTGAAATTCAGAAATGGGTCGACCACTCCATCAGCGTTACAGTCAACCTTCCGGAAGATATCACGGAAGAGACCGTTGCCGAGGTTTATAAGACCGCCTGGAAATCGGGATGTAAAGGTATGACCGTCTATCGAGAAGGCAGCCGTTCCGGAGTGCTTGTCTCAACAAGCAAGGATACGCCCGTTCTCAAACCCAAGAAGCGCCCTCAGACACTTGAAGCCGATATTATCCGCTTCCGCAACAGATCGGAAAGATGGATTGCCTTTGTAGGGAAACTTGATGGACAGCCTTATGAGATTTTTACCGGTATTGTGGATGAAGATACCCGTATCATTCCCAGGTCCATCGAGAAGGGTTGGATTGTCAAGGAAAAGGATCTCAAGAGCGGCAAGTCCAGATATGATTTCCATTATGTTGATGCTCTCGGCTATCCGAGTGTACTTGGAGGCATCTCACATATGTTCAACAAAGAGTTTTGGAATTATGCCAAGCTCATATCGGGAGTTATCCGCAACGGTATGCCCATAGTGGACATTCTCAACCTGGTTCAGGGACTTGAGCTCGACAGTGAATCCATCAACACCTGGAAAAATGGAGTGGAAAGGGCACTTAAACGCTATATTCCAGATGGTACCCGTGACGAGACCGGTCAGAAATGCGGCAATTGCGCCAGTAAAAATCTCGTCTACCAGGAGGGTTGCCTGGTATGTATGGAATGTGGCTATTCCAAGTGCAGTTAGCAGAGGAACTTTTACAGAGATAAGATGATATTTTTTCCGAATGCGAAAATCAATCTGGGTCTCGATATCATAGAGAAACGTCCTGACGGTTTTCACAATATCGAGACTCTCTTTGTGCCGTGTCCGGACTATAGCGATATCCTGGAGGTGCTCTATGCCGAAAAATTTTCGATGCATCTCTATGGAATACCTCTTGACGGTGATCCGATGGAAAACCTCTGCGTCAAGGCCTATCGTCTGATGGCGGATATGTATGATCTACCGCCCGTTGCCATTCACCTTTACAAAGAAATTCCTGTGGGTGCCGGTCTTGGCGGCGGTTCTTCCGATGCTGCTGCTACTCTTATTTTGCTCAACAAGATGTTTTCGCTTGATCTGAGTGATGAAGTACTGGCCGGCCATGCCGCCTCACTCGGCAGCGATTGTCCTTTTTTCATTTACAACCGTCCAATGTATGCTACCGGTCGGGGCGAAGTGCTTTCTCCCGTGGAAATAGCTCTCGATGATTACCGCATCGAATTGGTGATTCCGGATCTGTTTATATCCACAAAAGAGGCCTATGCCGGAGTAACACCGCGTAAGCCTGTGGTGTCGATTTTGAACATCATTAAAAAGCCGGTGGCAGAGTGGCGGGGTCTTTTAAAAAATGATTTCGAGGAATCGCTTTTCCTCAAATATCCCGGCCTTGCGGCAGAAAAGGAGGCACTCTATTCTAGAGGTGCAGTATATGCCTCAATGTCGGGTTCCGGCAGTGCCCTATACGGATTATTCAAAAAATAGTGCTATCTTGTAGGCTCAAAAACAGGAGCAATGCATATAGGTATAGCCGGAAATATAGGGAGCGGTAAGACTACTCTTACCCGAATGTTGGCGCAGCATTACGGCTGGACGCCCAAATACGAAGCTGTTACCTACAATCCTTATCTTGAAGATTATTACAAGGATATTCCGCGCTGGTCTTTTAATCTCGAAGTTTATTTTCTTACCCAGAGGATAAAGGATCTGATGGAGATTGCAAACAGTGACGATGTCATTATCCAGGACAGGACCATATTTGAAGGAGTTTATGTTTTTGTGGCCAACAACAAGGATATGGGCAATCTTTCTCAGCGTGATTTCGATGCCTATATGGACCTCTTCGGAGTTATGGTCAAGATGATTAAAGTGCCTGATCTGCTTATTTATCTCAGATCTTCAATTCCTCATCTGGTGAGCCGGATTCAGAAACGAGGACGTGATTATGAGCAGAGCATGAGTTTGGAGTATCTTGGCGGCCTGAATGAGCGTTATGAAAAGTGGATATCGGAATATTCCGGCGAAGTGCTTATCATCGATGCCGACAATCTCGATTTTGAAAACAGGCCTGAAGATTTTGCATCCATTACCAATCGAATCGACGCCCGTCTGTTCGGACTTTTCTAGAATGGGGTGCGAGTTGCGTGTTACATGGTGCGGGGTACTTGGTGCGTGTTACGTGTTATGCGGTACGTTATCATTTAATGCTTTAAACGGTTGAAATATTTAATCAGTGATGGAAGTATTTGGCGAGTTACTGCGTAAATGTAATTAGACAGACATTATTTTATTTAAAAATCTCAATACACTATAAGTTATGAAACGGGTAAAAATTTTATTAGTTTTCTTTGTTGCTGCTTTTGGTCTGGCAGCATGCGAAAAAAACGATGTTCCGCAGGTAAATGATCCCATTGACATCATCTCTCCCTCCCCGAAAGATCCTATATCCAAAGTGACGTTGAGCGAAGAACAAAAAACCTATGTCAACTCGGGTAATGCTTTTGCGATAAATAGTTTAAAGCTCCTTTACCGGCAGGGACAAGCGAGCGTTATCTATTCTCCGCTCAGTTTGCAGTATGCTCTTGCCATCACAGCAAACGGTGCCAGTGGTGAAACTGCTTCGGAGATTATAAGGACATTGGGTTATGGGGAAAACCAAGATGCCCTGAATGAATATTGCAATCTCTTGCTAAATCAGTTGCCTGCGCTTGATGATTCTGTCGAAGTAAAGTTGACTGATGCGGTGATTGTAAATAAAGAATTCCGTGTTCAGGATGCTTTCCGTAATATAGCAGAAAAGGTTTACTATGCACCTGTGG
>JAGONS010000030.1 GCA_017992915.1 Bacteroidales bacterium
CATCTTTCCGAATGCCCTACTGATTATTAGATGACGCTCTCTTTTCTCCACCTTTTTCTCTGGGTTTACCCTGATCTCTTCTTCTACCTCCGCCACGTTGTCCCTGGCGGCGGTAGCCTTTATTCTGTCCCTCTTTATTGCCTTCGGAGCGAGTTTTGTTATCACCTTCCTGACGAGGGTTTTCATCTTCTGAACGTTGCTGTCTGCTTCTGTCGGAGCGTTTTGGCTGTTTTTTACGTTTTGAACGGCGTTTCTCATCAAAACGGGAGATGCTGTCATCGCCCACAGCGCTCACAAAGTCCGTTTCGTGAATCTCCGATTCTTTTTCCTTCATGGAATCAGGCTTTATGCCCTTGCGGTTCATTGCTATTATATCGCGTACGCGTTGTCCGCTAAGAGGAAACAGATTTATCATGCTGTGCGGTTCATAGGAGAAGTACATTATTCCCTTAAGGATATCGCACTTCTGAAGATATGCATTTCCATCTTTAAACTCCAGCGGTCCGCGAAGGTCAGGGAAATGTTTCTGGGCATCGATATAGAGCGATGCCTCGTAATTGATGCAACATTTGAGCTTACTGCACTGTCCGGCAAGTTTCTGAGGGTTGAGAGAGAGGTCCTGGCAACGTGCAGCCTGGGTGGTGATGGACTTGAAGTCGGCCATATATGCGGAGCAGCAAAGCGCTCTTCCACATACGCCAATACCTCCAATGAGTCCTGCTTCCTGACGGGCTCCGATTTGTTTCATCTCGATTCTGATGTGAAACTCTTCCGCAAAATCCTTGATCAGTTGCCTGAAATCCACTCTTTCATCGGCGATATAGTAAAAGATGGCTTTTGTGCCGTCTCCCTGAAACTCCACATCACCGATTTTCATATCCAATCCAAGTTCTGCGGCTATCTGGCGTGCACGAATCATTGTCTTGTGTTCGCGGGCAATGGCCTCCTGCCATCTTTCGATGTCAAGAATCTTTGCCCTGCGATAGATGCGTCTGAATTCGTATGTAGCGGGATCGATATTGTGACGCATCAACTGTCGTACAACTACGGGGCCTTCTAGGGTGACAATTCCTACATCGTGGCCTGTAGGCGCTTCCACCACCACCAGATCACCGGTCTTGATGAGTTGACCGGAAGTGTTTTTGTAGATGATTTTACGGGTGTTTTTGAATCTTACTTCAAATAGGTCCTTATAGCGCTCCTGAGAGATGCCTTGCATCCAATCGAAATCCGAAAGTTTACAGCAGCTGGGATTGTAGGAGGTACGTAGTGCTCCATGTACAGTCCTTTCGACTTCACATCCCCTCGAGCAATCGTATATTTTGTTTTGGTCTTTTTCCATAATTACAGGTAGAGTAACAAACGGTTTGACAAATCGCAGAATGTAAGTTTGGAATTGGTGTTGCTTTCTATAGCTGATAAAGTGCGGTCAAAAGCAGAAAGAGCCTTTTCGTAAAATCCGGGTGTGATACGGGAAGCCAAGTTGCGGATTTGACTCTCTTCATGAGGGAGTGTCTCCGCAATTTGTTCCAAACCCTGCGAAGTCATATATAGTTTTCTTATAAATCTTTCACTGTAGAGGCAGAATTCCTTCTGCTTCTCCCTGCCCATATCTGAAAGTGTCTCCCAGATGGCAAAGGTATTAATCAGCTTTTTAGCAATACCGGCTTCGATAAGTCCGGTCAGCAGGTCACGGTATTCGGCCGGATCCTGTGACGACACCTGAGGAAGACTTTGACGCTGTTCCTCGGTCATAGGAGGAATCTCTATGAGCTGGCATCTGGAGCGGATGGTAGCCAGAAGCTTCTCCGGGGCCTGCGATACAAGCAGAAAAAGGGTGCCGGCAGGAGGTTCTTCGAGAAGTTTCAGGAGCTTGTTGGCACACTCCTGGTTCATCTTTTCCGGAAGCCATATCACCATCACCTTATAGTTGGCCTCAAAAGAACGCAACAGCAGCCGTTCTATGATACGTCTGGCTTCATGAACGCTGATGTTGCCGCTTTTGTTGTCGATGCCGATAGCCTCGTACAGATCCTGCTCCGCAAAATATGGATCATTCAACACCAGTTCCCTCCAGCTGTCGAGAAAATGGTCGGAAATCGGTCGTCCTTTTTGACTCTCCGCCACATCCTTGGAACTATTGACCGGAAATGCAAAATGCAGGTCAGGGTGAATGAGCTTCTGAAATTGATTACAGGTGGGACAGGTGCCACAGGAATCTCCATTGCTACGGTGCCGGCAGTTGACATACTGACCCAACGCCAGAGCAAAAGCGAGACCTCCGCCACAAGGTTCCTCTCTGAAAAGAATGGCATGGGAGAGCCGTTTTTGCTCGACCATCCTTATAAGATTTTCCTTGAGGGCCTCATCTCCTATGACATCTCCAAATTTCATCCTACGTCTCTTATTGGTCTAAACTACAAATTTACAATCATTTCGCAATTTTTGCAATCAAATTCCAATCTCAATTTGTAATTTCCGTTAGCCAGATAGGTCAGATGCTCTTCAGAAATTTTTGTCACTGCCCGATTGACCACATTCTCAGGAGAAATCTTTCTGCTCTGGTCCATCCTCTCCAAAGCAGCTTTTTCGAGTGCCTCTGCAAGTTGGCGTCTGATGCCGTTGAGTACGGAAGCAGGATAAAATCTTGTTATGTCACAATTTACATTGCCGAGTGTGAAAACATATTGTCCGGCACTTTTACTTAATTGCCTTGAAAGAGTCTCCAGTGCTTTTTCAGGCCTTCGAGCCGGAGGATTGTCATCCTCAAAAGTGAAAGTGGCCTTGTCGCGGCAGCTTACAGCCTCGAAGGTGGTCACTCCGGCTTGCGAATTGTAACTGATGGTGGCCTCAATCAATCGTTTGGGCATATTTCTTTCCAGTTCTTTCTCGAAAGCCGTGTTGAGATTGCGATAGACCTTCATCCCTTTGCTCAGGGCAGATGCTTCCTTGATGCTCACTCGGTTGCCTTCGCACACATCTGCCCTAAATCCGGTTATTTCTCCTGAGGGAGAAATGACGGCCAATCCATCACCATTCTTGAGCTCTTTGTCGGTGGAGATAATAATCCTATTACCTTTCACGGACTCAATCTCTCCAAGGTACTCTCCCATTGACTTCGCGCCGTCAAAAGAGGCCCATTGTCCCCTTTTACCCTCTATGAAGCAAGATGTGTAGCCACGATTGAAAGTGGCCTCCGTATCCGGAACAAATCCTCCATATATCTCGCCTGAAGAGGCCTTCACATAGTTAGGGTGAGAGCTGATGAACACGTCGATGATACGGCGATACTCCCTCACTACATTTTTTACATAAGAAGCGTTCTTAAGCCTTCCCTCAATTTTGAAGGAGGTGATACCGGCCTCTATCAGTGCAGGGATATGAGCGCTTAGATTCAAATCCTTAAGCGAAAGCAGTGGTCTGCTCTTAACAAGTAATTTTCCTCTGCTGTCCACCAGATCATAGTCGGACCTGCAGGCCTGGATACAGGCTCCCCGGTTGGCACTGCGGTTGGCAAGACGCTGACTTAAATAACACTGTCCGCTGTAGGAGAGACATAGTGCTCCGTGGACAAAAAATTCAAGATCACAAGAGGCGCTCCGTCTGATTTCCCGGATTTGTGCAAGTGAGAGCTGGCGCTCCAGAATCAGTCTTTTGAAGCCGAGAGAAGAGAGAAATTGAGCCTGCCTGGGAGTCCTGATATGGGTTTGGGTGGAGGCAAAAAGAGGTAGGGGAGGTCTCTCCATTCGTAAAATGGCCGGGTCCTGTACGATAAAGGCATCAACACCTGCGTCGTAAAGCTCCCAAAGGAGTTTTCGGGCAGTCTCAAGTTCATTATCAAAGAGTATGGTGTTGACCGTTGCATAGACCTTAGCGGAGTATTTGTGGGCATATTCAGCAAGCTCTTGTATCTCCGAAACGGAGTTGCCTGCAGCCTCTCTGGCCCCAAAAGAGGGACCTGCTATATATACAGCATCGGCACCGCAGTCTATCGCTGCAATGCCGATGCTTTTATTACGCGCCGGAGCGAGAAGCTCGAGCTCTATTTGCATTTAAGGACGGTTAACTGATATCTTGCAGCCTCACCCCATTTGGGATCCTGTGCAATTTCCTTAAAGTAACCGCAAGCTTCTCCATTCTGGCCGGCAGCCACGAGAGCTGTGCCAAGCTGGTATACAATCTGTACTCTGTCCCTTGCTTCGGGACTCATTGCAAGATATGCCTTGAATGCCTCTGCTGCAACAGCATTCTGTTTCAGACCGAGAGCTGAAAGACCCACAATTTTCTGTGCGTTTGCATTGTCATTGAATTCGATGGACTTCTGTGCATTTTCAAGGGCACCTTTGAGATCTTTTGCTCTCTGACAGGTGACTGCCTTTTTAATGAATACGGTTGAAAGCTGTCTGTCAACATTCTCTGCAATGCTCTCATCAAGCTCTTTTGCCTTGAGAAAAGCCTCCTCTGCAGCATCAGTATTGTCGGCTGCGTTGGCAGCTTGCCCCATACGGAAATATGCATTGGCATTATTGGGGTCCACAGCAATCACATCTTTGTATGCCTTATAGGCCTCAGCATATTCTCTTGCCGTGAGTAAATCGTTGGCAACTCCCATCAGTTGATTGATCTTAAGTTGAGCGAGAAGGTCATTTGCCTCGAGGAGTACACCCTCGTTTTCATATTCGGTCGCCGTTTCCGCGGCCTTTTTGATTTTAACGATAGCGTCGTCGATATTACCATCTCTAATCATATCCTTGCCGAGCTTAAGCATAAGCTGCGGAATAACTGTTTTACATTCGGTAACGATTGCAGTACCCTCTTCGCTGAGCTGCAAGGCCATATCCATGGCTTTCCGGAAAAGGTCCAGAGCGGCAGTCTCGTTGCCTTCCATTAGTGTGGTACCTGCGTTGTTGAAAAGTTCTGTTGCCTGACCTAAGTCTTGAGCCATAGAAACGCCCATTGTAAAGAGGGCAACAAAAATAGTAACAAAAATCTTTTTCATCATATCCTGTAATTAAAATTCGTATTACAAATGCTTATTGCATAAATCCGGCCAAAATTAGAAACTAATCTTTATTTTTGCAAAAAAAATGAAATGCACTCTTCAATTATACGGATAGGCGACATACTTGTATCCTCAGAAATACTCACCGAATACTTCAGTTGTGATTACGAAAAATGCGGTGGCATTTGCTGTATCGTAGGCGATAGCGGCGCTCCTCTGGAGGAAATGGAAGGGGATATTCTCAAGGCGGAATACCCGAACTATGCAGCCTGGATGAGTGCTGAAGGACGTGCGCAGGTGGAGAAGAAGGGATTTTTCGAGATAGATATAGATGGCGACATGGTTACTCCGCTTATTGGTGACAGAGAGGAGTGTGTTTATACCCGGTTTGAAGGGTCACACTGCTACTGTGCCATAGAGAGGGCGTTTTGTGCCGGCAGGTGCGATTTTGCAAAGCCCATATCCTGCCGTCTCTATCCCATCAGGGTTTCCAAACTATCGAGCGGATTGACTGCTTTTAACCTCCATAGATGGCCAATCTGCGATTGTGCTTTTGAAAAAGGCAGAAAAGAAGGGATTCCCGTCTACAAGTTTCTCAGGAATCCCATTATATTCAGGTATGGCGAGAAGTTTTATTCCGAACTGGAGTCGGCTGCCAGCACTTTGAGTGCCAGGTCGTAGTCCTCGTCACTCACCACCAGCTTTATAGCCCCGTCATACATATTGCAGATGCCCGGCAGTGATGAGTTTTCGTTCAGAACAAAGGCGTTGATGCCTTCACTTTCAAGCAGTCCTTTGGCGATGTGAGCCAGATAGGGTTCCGTGTACCTTGCAACTTCTTTCATTTTCGCTGTTTATTATTCCATTATGCCTCATTTGAGGTATTTTCCTCTTCTTCACGGCTGATGCGGTAGCTGATTGCGCGCAGGATGCGGTCGACATCCTTACGCAGGCCATCTACTACGATAGGATCCTCTCTCAAGTCGAATACTATGGCATCTTCATACATTCTGGTGAGGCGTGTAATTGCCTTTCTATGTCTGAATACAATCTTTTCGTCATCTTTGCTCCCTATTTCATACCCTGCATCCTTGAGGGTATCTTCGATAGTAGCAGCATATTTTGAATAATCACCGTTGAGGTGAAATTTTCTCTTGACAAATCCCAGTGCGGGATAAATGGCGGCCACCAATAGGAAGAAAATGACCAGTTTGGGCAGTGAACCCTCCCTGAAAAGACCTGAGAAGGTAATGTCGGTATTCTTGGCATATTGCCATAAGAAAAGCAAACCGACTATGATGAAAAAGATGACCAGAAAATAGAGTAAGTACTTTAAGGACCTTATGAGATATTTCATGGTTTTATTGTGTTAATAATGAATTGTTTTATCTATTTTCTGCAAATTTAATGCTATGTTTTAAAAAAAGGAATTATTTTTGTATAATAATATGAAAAACCACAAAACAGTCATACGATGAAAAAAGTTGTAATCACATTATCAATTGTGGCAGCAGTCCTTCTGGGAGTGCTGGTATTTGTTTGGGTAAGCAAACACAAATTGGTAAAGGACCTTAATCTTGAAAAAGAGGACCTGACCACTGAACTGGTTGCTCTCCAGAATGATTATGCCACCCTTACTTCCACCAACCAGGCGATCAATGACTCTCTCGCAGTGGAGAGAGAAAAGGTTGGACAGCTGATCGAGCGTCTTCAGAAGACCGAGGCTACCAACAGGTCAAAGATTCGTCAGTACGAAAAGGAGCTTGGCACGCTTCGTTCCATTATGAAAGGATATATTGTACAGATAGATTCTCTCAATACCCTAAACACTGCTTTGCGTCAACAGGCGTCAGAAGCACGTCAGGAGGCTGAGGAGAGTCGTAAGCAGTACGACGAGCTGGTAACCACTACCGAAGCTTTATCTGCAAAAGCATCTGCCGGCGCGGTAGTAAAAGCCAGGGGAGTTGTCCTTTCAGCCATCAATGCCTCCAACAAGGAGACTAACCGCAGCAGTCGTGTGGAGAAGCTTCGCACCTGTCTCAGTTTGATAGAAAACTCCATAGCCGAGAAGGGTCCCAAGGTAATTTACATCAGAGTGAAAGGTCCCGATGGCATCCTGATGACAGGCGATCAGCAGAGAATCTTTACGGTTGATGGCGAAGAGATGATCTATTCAGCTTCACGTGAAGTTGACTATCAGGGCGAGGAGGTGGAGGTTTGCATCTACTTTGCAAGCAGCGAAGGTTTCGTGAAGGGTATCTACAATGTTGAGGTTTACTCTTCGGAGATTATGCTTGGTAGTGCAGATCTGCTCTTGAGGTAGAGCACTTTTATGGCGGGTATCTATATTCATCTGCCTTTCTGTTCCTCTTTTTGCCTCTATTGCGACTTCTATTCTGAGATTGATGGCAGAGAACAGCGCAGACGCTATCTGAATGCCCTGAAGTCCGAGATTTCGGAAAGAGTTGATTATTTTGCAGGAGTGTTCCCCGATACCATTTATATGGGTGGGGGCACTCCTTCGCTTTTGGACATCGAAGAAATTGCCGACCTGGCAGATACGCTGCGTAGTAGATTCGAAATCAAACTCCTCCGCGAATTTACCCTGGAGGCCAATCCCGACGATGTGACCCCGCAGAAACTTGAGGGGTGGCGTCGTGCAGGAGTGGACAGGCTTAGCATAGGTGTTCAGTCATTCTGTGATGACCATCTGGTATGGATGCGTCGAAGACATACCTCCGCTCAAGCAATAAATGCCTTTAAAATGGCGCGCAAGGCTGGTTTTGACAATATTTCACTCGATTTGATTTTTGGCTTTGAAGGGCTCTCCGACGAGCAGTGGAGCTATAATATTGCTCAGCTCATGGCACTCTCTCCCGATCATGTTTCCTGTTACCAGATGAGCATTGAACCGGGTAGTGAACTCGCTTCGCTTGCCGATGCCGGTCACTATCACGAGCCCTCTCAAGAGGTTTGTGCGGCCCACTATTCCATTTTGCAGCAGATGCTTAAAAAGGCCGGTTACCGCCAGTATGAGATATCCAATTTTGCCATTCCCGGGAAAGAATCGATCCACAATTCCTCTTATTGGGAGAGAATACCCTATCTTGGGTTGGGAGCCTCGGCACACTCTTTTGACGGTCGTAGCTGCCGCTGCCGGAATATTGCGGAGATGAAGGGTTATATTGATGCCATGGAGAGCAATGATTCCATCAAAATGCGAAATGAGGAATTCCTTTCCGAGGATGATAAATTCAACGAGCAGATAATGCTCGGCTTAAGAAAAATGGCCGGCCTCTCTCTCTCTTCTCTTGAGAGCTCAAGGCTGGCAAAAATAAAACCGGTACTCGATTATCTCACGAGCACCGGCGACATCATATCTGAAGGCGGCATTATCCGAATCCCGGAAGAGAAATTGTTTGTCTCGGACGGGATAATGCAGCAACTCTTTCTCTAAACTATCCCGTTTGCCTTTAAGCAGGCGTAGATGGCTGTCAGGGCAAAACCTCCCATAAGTGCGGTCACTATAACGATACCGATCACTTTCAACCTTTTGAACCATTTTGTGTTGCTCAAGCCTATGGACTGGAAGGCGCTCCAGAAACCATGGGTAAGGTGGAACCAGATGGCTGCGAACCATATAAGGTAGAGAATGGTTACCCAAATGTTTCCAAAGGTGGAGGCCATCAGTTCGTTGGGGTTGGCAGATTCCCCGCCCATCCACTCTGCAAGCTGCATATCAGCCCAGAAGTGTGTAAGATGGAGTACAAGACCTAAGGCCACTATTATGCCGAGAACTACCATGTTGCGTGAAGCCCAGGAATCGGTAGGTGCTTTATTGGAAACTGCGTAACGATTGTAACCGCCGCGTGCCCTGATGTTGCCGAGAGTGAGAATGAACGCATACACGATATGGATCACAAATCCGAAAGCGAGTACGGGTACCAGAATGCTCACAATGGGAAGAGCCATAAAATCACAGACCTGTTGAAATGTCTCCTCACTGAAGATGGATGTGATATTAAGGCTCATGTGGAGCACCAAAAAAAGGATCAGGAACAATCCGCTGATGCTCATGATTACTTTTTTTCCGATGGATGAAGTAAATATATTTGCCATAAGTCAAATTTTATATCTCAATTATTTTAAGGGCGCAAATATAGACCTTAAGTTGTAAAAATCATAATATTTAACTACTTTTGTTAGTTGTAACAACCAAACAGCAGACAATTGTATGAAGTACAACAGGATATTATTGAAGCTCAGCGGCGAGGCCATAGGAGGTCCCGACGGAGTGGGACTTGATGAGGAGGTGATGGCGCGTTATGCCGAAGCCGTGGCTTCCGTGGTACGCCATGGCGTGCAGGTTGCCATTGTTATCGGTGGTGGCAACATTTTTCGCGGTTTGGCGGGTACGGAACGTGGATTTGATCGTGTGAGAGGAGACCAGATGGGTATGCTCGCTACCGTGATCAACAGTATCGGACTCTCTCTTTCGCTGAGAAATGCGGGACTTAAGTCGGAGGTATTTACCTCTACACCGATGCGTCCAATGGCGCGATACTATATGCGTGACGAGGTATTGGCTTATATGGAAGAGGGTGGAGTGGCCGTGGTGGCCGGAGGTACAGGTAACCCTTTCTTCACCACTGACTCTGCAGCAGCTCTCAGAGCCTGCGAACTTGGCGCAGATGCCCTTTTGAAAGGCACCAAAGTGGACGGAGTCTATGACAAGGACCCTAAAAAATATAAGGATGCAGTAAAATACCGTTCCATTACATTTGAAAAAGCCATTGATGACAACCTCCGCGTAATGGATCAGACTGCATTCACTCTTTGCAGAGAGAATGATATGCCTATCATTGTATTCGACATCAACGAAGAAGGCAATCTTAAACGAATCTTTGCCGGAGAGGAGGTAGGCACGATAGTTTCAAACCATGTTAAGACGATAACAATTTAATATTTAAAACTGACAACGATGATGGAGAAAGCAAAAGAAATCATTGCTTCGACCAGTCAAAAGATGGCTGAGGCCGTGGAGTTTCTGGACGAAGATCTCAAAACCTACCGGGCAGGCAAAGCCAATCCGGCTGTTTTCAACGCAGTCATGGTTAATTATTACGGATCAATGACCCCCGTTCCCCAGGTAGCCAGCATCAATACTCCCGATGCCAAGACAATTATCATCCAGCCCTGGGACAAAAAGATGATTCCCGCCATTGAGAAGGCCATAATGGATGCAAACATAGGATTTACTCCACAGAACAACGGAGAACAGATCCGCATCAACGTGCCTGCTCTGACGGAGGAGCGCCGCCGCGATCTGGTAAAAAAAGCCAGAACTGCCGGCGAAAATGCCAAGATCAGCATTCGTAACGCACGCCGCGAAGGTATTGAGACACTTAGGAAGTTGCAAAAAGAGGGCATGCCTGAAGATGTAGTAAAAGTTTCCGAGGGAGATATTCAGAAAGAGACCGACACCTTCACCAAAAATGTTGACGAATTGCTTGCCGACAAAGAGAAGGAGATAATGACAGTATAATGATACAAATCATCTGCGGACCCTGCAGTGCCGAATCCGAAGAGCAGGTGCTGGCTACAGCATCTGCTCTTGTTGATATTTTTGCAGGCAGGAAAGAGTACTGCCATATAGCCTACAGAGCGGGGTTGTGGAAACCCCGTACCCGTCCCGGTACCTTTGAAGGGGTAGGGGAGGCAGGCATTCCCTGGTTGCAGAGAGTGCGTCGCGAGACCGGCTTGAAAGTCATTGTGGAGGTGGCAACACCGGCTCATTTGGAAGCGGTACTGAAGGCCGGAATCGATATGATATGGGTTGGAGCTCGCACTACGGCTAATCCTTTTGCAGTACAGGATCTGGCAGATGCCCTTCAGGGAGTGGATATTCCTGTTTTTGTCAAAAACCCCCTCAATCCTGATCTTGACCTGTGGTTGGGAGCTGTAGAAAGGATTGAAATGGCGGGCATACGGGACATCTCCGTCATTCACCGGGGCTTTTCATTCTACGAAAAAGGGCGCTATCGTAACGAACCGAAGTGGCAGGTACCCATTGACCTTATGCGCAGACGCCCTGATTTGAGGATACTCTGCGACCCCAGCCATATTACCGGTAAGCGGGAATATCTTCTCGAAGTATCTCAAATGGCAATGGACCTGGGCTTTGACGGATTATTTATCGAAAGTCATATAGCCCCTGACTCTGCGCTCAGCGACCCGGAGCAACAGATTGAGCCGCACTCTCTGGGTCGGATGCTTGATGCTATCCGGATACGCAGCAGCATCCCCGAAGATGAAGAACTCAGCAGGAGGCTGCAGGAGCTCAGATCGCGAATTGACTCGCTGGACGAGGATATTTTGGAAATTCTGGAACTCAGAATGGGAGTGGTTGATCAGATAGGTGCGCAGAAGAGGCGCGGCAATATCACTATTCTGCAGCAGCAACGCTGGGAAGAGATTCTCGAGAAGACACGCAGCGGTGCATTATCCCGCGGTCTCAATCCCGGATTTGTAGAGGAACTTTTCAAACTTATCCATGTAGCTTCTATAAGGAGGCAGTTCTGAATGTGTAGTATGTAGTGTGTAGTACTGAATTCTGGGTATGTAGTCTTGAGTGGTACGGGGTGTAGATAAGTCCCGAGTTCTAAGTTTCGAGTCAGGAGTAAGTTGAGGTTGGTATTGGGTGAGGAACATGTGGTACGGGGGTGCGGGAGAAAAATATTTAAAAAAAATTATTATTGTTTACAAATTATTTCCTATCTTTGGCATTGCCAATTGTATCGAAAAAAGAGCATTAACGATTAACAAGAAAATTAATAATAAGTAACTTAAAACAAAACATGATGAAAAAAATGGGTAAATTGTTGCTAATGGCGGCTGTGCTGCTTGTTGCAACATTCTCTGCTAATGCCAAGGCTGACAAGGTTGAACTCTGTGACGGCAAAATCGCAGTGGCTGTAAAGGATCTTGCTCCCAATGCGGATCTTACAGGCCTGGTTACCAACTACACTATTACTGTAGCTCCCGATGTTATCGAACAGTGCACCGCGCTGATTCTGACCCCGGTTGTAAGGGACGCCGATTCCAAAGCCAAGAGAGTTGTCGAGATTCTGGTCATCAGTGCTCCCGGAGAAAGGTATCGTAGTATGTGGGTTGAAGAGCAGCTCTATAAGACATGCGACCCCAACCGTGTAAAATTCTACACTGCCAAGAAGGGCGAATACCTTACCATTGAGACAAACAGTCTTGTTTCCTATGAGGCCTGGATGGATGACGCCAAGTTTACAGTGACCACACAGAAAGCCACTTACAATCCCGATTGTATTGAAAACCTGTGCGGCACCGAAGAGGTTTGCGATGTTCCCTA
Source organism: Bacteroidales bacterium (assembly GCA_017992915.1). Lineage (GTDB taxonomy): Bacteria > Bacteroidota > Bacteroidia > Bacteroidales > UBA932 > Cacconaster. The sequence goes on from JAGONS010000030.1 coordinate 12,387, forward strand.
TCTTAGCAGTCCGCTCACAGTTGATCCTCTTTGGACTTCAGTTACTCCCGTTTTGGTTGATATCGACCCCATCAGGGCACTCAAGACCAAACTTTACTATCCTGTAAATGTTTCCAAATCTGTTGAGTCTTACCTTGAGAATCAGGATGCACTTGCACTTCTGGGTACACTCAATCAACCTAACTTTACAGTTGCAAGCATCAAGATCGGTGGTTGGGCATCTCCTGAGGCTACGGTAGCATATAACCAGAGACTTTCTGAAAGACGTGCTGCTACTCTCAAGGGCATTATCGCCGGCAAGTACAACTTCCCCGAGAGCATTTACTCTGTATCCGGTAATGGTGAGTACTGGGATGATGTGATCGACTTTATCGCAACTACTGATGATCCTACAGTAAAGGTTTCAAAAGATGAGCTTGAGGCTGCTATAGCAAATAATGCCAATCTTGACTCCAGAGAAGCTGCCATCAGGAGAATCGACAGGGGCAGACCCTACAAGGTGATTTTCGATCAGGTATATCCCAGGTCACGTTTTGCTGACTGCACGGTTTCATACCAGCTCAGGGGCTTCAACAGGGAGCATGCTTTGATAGTATTCAGAACCGATCCCTACCAGCTAACAGAGAACGATTACATCCAACTTCTTGCAGTTGATCCCGATCCCAAGGTACTCGAAAAGGCTGTAGAGATCTATGACAATGAGAGTCTCTATGCAATTGCTGCAAAGGCAGAAGCTAATGCCGGTAATTACGATCAGGCCATAGCCTACTATGAGAAGGCCGGAGATTCGAAGGAAGTGATGAATAACATTGCCTGCTGCTATCTCCTCAAGGGTGACTCAAAGAATGCTGAGAAGTATCTTGAGAAAACCAAGGGTCTGGATGTTTATGAAGGTAACCGGAACGAATTGAGAAAAGTAGTTTTGAACAACAAGTACTTCAAGTAACAGTTTCAATTCTCAATTTAAAGTGAATTATGCTGCCCGCGGTTTGTCGGGCAGCATTTTTTTGATGCGATATTGCCAAACTGCAATTATTTCGTACATTTGCATCTCCAAGGCGAAAGCCCCACAACCGGCTCAGGTGGTGGAATAGGTAGACACGCAGGACTTAAAATCCTGTGGGCAGAAATGCCCGTACGGGTTCGATTCCCGTCCCGAGCACAAAAACCCCTCATAATCTTTCGATTTTGAGGGGTTTGATTTTTGCTAAGTCAACCAAAAATATACTATATGCCAAAAACGCTGTTTCTTGTCATTTTTTCTGCTTTTGACTAAATATCAAATATAAAGAGACAGGAAACCGGAAGAACTTATTTGAACAACTTCTTGCAGAGGGTGGGGATGTCGGAAATGGGGGTGACGGTAATGCCGCCTTCAGGACGCTTTGCAAAAGAACTTTCCTTGTTGTATGAAGAGATGAATATCTGTTCAAATCC
>JAGONS010000031.1 GCA_017992915.1 Bacteroidales bacterium
TTTATCGAATCCCATCCTACAAGAGTAAAAAAGTGAGCACCGGATTTAACTTTTGTCCCATTTTCAAGTCTAAAATAACAAGTTGATTAATTTTTAGATAACACTTGTAAAAAGATACCACTAAATGAGACACAAACTTCTGAAAGCGGCCGCATTTGTTTTGCTCCTTTTCCCGACACTTCTAAGCGCACAGCGCGGAGGATTTACAGTAAAGGTTACCCTCACTGAAGCTGATACCGGAGCCGGAGTTGAATTTGCAACGGTATCCCTCACTGCGGAGGGTTCCGACCAAGCCTACAAATATGCTCTTACTAATGAAAAAGGTTTTGCTGAGATTAAAGGCGTAAAGGCGGGCAAATATTTCATAAAAGGTGAACTTATGGGATTTGTGCCTTATCAGGATACCATTAATGTGGATAAAAACCTCGATCTGGGAAAGAAGAAGATGGATGTTGAGCTCCATTTTCTTGAAGGAGCAACAGTTACCGACCTTGGTAATCCTATTGTCATTAAGAAAGATACCATTGAGCATAATATAGGGTTGATGAGAGTCACCGACAACGAAACTTTGGAGGATATTCTCAAGCGCCTTCCGGGCATCGAGGTTTCATCGGATGGTACAATTACGGCAAATGGTAAGGAGATTAAGAAAATTACCATTGATGGCAGGACTTTCTTCCTCGATGACCCCCAGCTTGCCAGCAAAAACATTCCTGCAAAGATTATAGAGAAGGTGAAGGTGGTGGACAGGCAGTCGGAGCAGGCCGAGTTTACCGGCATTGATGACGGAGAAGAAGAGACCATAATAGACCTCAGTGTCATGAAGGGGATGATGAATGGCTGGTTTGGTAATGTCATGGCGGGTGGTGGAAGTGATGTCCGTGGTAAGGATGCTGATGGTGTGGCCATAAAGAATGATTTTCGTTTTCAGGGAGCTACTATGATAGCCAAATTCTCTGAGAGCGACCACATTGCCTTTATCGGCAATGCCAACAACACCAACAACCGCGGTTTTAACGACCTTGCCGGAAGTATGATGGGCGGTATGCGTGGCGGTGGTATGCGTGGTGGCGGTATGCGTGGCGGATGGGGAGGTCGAAGTGGTATTTCCACCTCCTATATGGCTGGCCTTAACGGAGGTAAGACATTTGACAATAAGTCGGAATTGACAGGTAACTATATGTTTAACGGCAATGAAAGAGTCGTAGAGGAGAGTACCGCCAAGACTACATTCAAACAGGACGGCACATCGCTTTTTGCCATCGACAACGGCTACAATATCACAAATTCCTACGGTCATAGGGCGGGAGCACGCGCTGACTGGAAGATTTCAGATCAGACATCAATTCTTTTTCAGCCTCAATTCAACTTCGGTTATGGTGATTTTGAGGAGCGTTCGGATTTTTCAACTGACAACATTTCCGCTTCCGGACAAAAATCCAAAATCAATGATGGTTATAGTCTCTCAACCGGCGAAAATTCCAACCAGACCGCAAGAGGTTTTCTCCTGTTCAGACAGCGTCTGGGCAAGCCGGGAAGAACTATCTCCCTCAATCTTGACTATGATTTCTCAAACAATCAGATGGACGGCATCAACCGCTCTCTGACCAACTCTTACAGAAATAATATACTTGCCGATTCAACTGTAGTTGACCAGTTCTATCACCAGTCTGCCAAATCATATGGAGCGGGTGGGCGACTCTCATATACCGAGCCTCTCGGTAAAAACTTCTTTGCCGAGGCTACCTACTCTTACGATTATAACTATAGGAACTCCTACAAGGTAACATACGACGACTTTGAGACAGGCGCTGTAATCAATCACGAATATACCAACGATATCACGAATGAATCCATGTTGCAGAGAGCCGGTATCAATATTATGAAGCAGGAGGAGAAATATAACATTACGGTAGGTGCCACGGCACAACCCTCAAGGACTATCAATGTTACTGAGGTGGGTGGAAAGTCCACTACCATTGACCGTAAAGTTGTCAACTGGGCTCCGAACGCCAGGGTGGACTTCAATTTCAGCGATTATGAGATGTTGAGATTCAGATATAGGGGACGTACCAGTCAGCCTTCGATCACCCAGTTGCAGACCGTTCCTGACAACTCCAACCCTCAGAGAGTGACTCTCGGAAATCCCTACCTTGACCCTTCATTCTCACACAGGCTCAATATGATGTACAACAAGAACAATGTGCAGAAATTCTCTTCATTGATGGTTAATGCCGACTTCAACTACAACCAGAGAAATATCGTCAATGCCAGCTGGTATGATAAAAAGGGAGTGCAGTACACCATTCCTATGAATAATGACAAAGGCACATTCTCCTCTAATGCAAGAGTGACCTATAATTCACCGATTGCCAAGAGCAAATTCTCCGTTATGTCATTCTTTAACGTGAGTTATTCGACAGGGGTCAGCTTTGTGGGCAAAGACGAATTACTTGACATAGACAATCCCGCTACTTATCTCAACGTGGACAATTTTGAAGAGAATGAGTACCAAAACCTTTCATTTTCCGAAAACCTCAGATTTGTCTATCGTGATGACGTTTTCGAGGTCTCCGTCGGTGGAAATGTCCGCTACTCTCAGGCTTGGTACACCATTACGGCAGAAAATGTCAGACCTACCTGGACCAACAATGTCAACGCAAATGTCATAGCCAATATTCCCGATATCATCAATTTTGCTACTGATTGCAGATATACATTTTACTATGGTTATGAAGAGGGCTACAATGAGCCTACCTTTGTTTGGAATGCAGAGATAAGCCGCCAGATTATTAAAAATCTGACTATCAGTGTCAAATGCTATGATATCCTCAATCAGTCCAGAAATACCTTCCGTACTACAACGGACAACTACGTTCAGGATACCCGCAACAACACTCTCGGTCGATATCTGATGGTGAATTTGACCTATCGTTTCGGTACTTTCGGTAACCAACCTATGGGTGGCCGTATGGGTGGCCCCGGAAGAGGTATGGGTAGGGGACACGGTGGTGGTATGCGCCGCTAATGTCTATAATCACACCTCTTCGAGTTCGCGAACTCCGGCGTATTTACGCCACTTTTCAATCAGAGCTGCCATATCTGAAGGTATGGGGGAATCGAATAGCATCTCCTGGCCTGTACGTGGATGTATAAATCCAAGGCTCTTCGCGTGAAGTGCCTGGCGCGGCAGTAACTCAAAGCAATTGTCGATGAATTGTCTGTATTTTGTATAGACCGTACCCTTTAAAATCCTGTCACCTCCGTAGCGTTCATCATTGAAGAGCGGGTGGCCGATATGATTCATATGGACGCGTATCTGGTGAGTACGTCCCGTCTCAAGAATGCACTCAACCATCGTTACATATCCGAAGCGTTCAATCACTTTATAATGGGTGATGGAGGGCTTTCCCTGCTCCTCATCGGAAAATACCTTGAATTTAAGTCGATCATTGGGGTCACGGCCGATATTTCCCTCTATTGTGCCGTTATCCTGTTGAACGTTGCCCCAGACAAGTGCTACGTATTTGCGCTGCACCGTACGATCGAAAAACTGTTTTGACAGATGGAATTGCGCATCCTCGTTCTTAGCCACCACAAGTAGTCCGGATGTCTCTTTATCTATGCGGTGAACCAATACTCCCATTCTCTCATCGATCTGATCACTATCAGGTGAAATACCCAAATGAAAGGCCAAAGCATTTACCAGAGTGCCGCTTGCGTGACCGCGACCGGGATGAACCACCATTCCCGGGGGTTTATTTATTACAAGCACGTCCTCATCTTCATAGAGAATATTCAGTGGGATAGGCTCAGGCAGCACTTCAAATCCTCGCCTCTGATATGGCATCATGATGGTGACCACATCGAGCGGCTTGACTTTGTAGTTTGCCTTTACGGTGCGATCATTTACCAGCACATAACCTGCATTGATTGCCAACTGAATACGGTGTCTGGAGGTTTGCTCCATGCGGTTAGTTATAAACTTATCCACACGTAGCAATGTCAGACCTTTTTCCGCTACAAAGCGATAATGCTCAAACAGTTCCTGCTCCTCATCCAGGAGTAAATCGGGATCGGTTGGCAGGTCATTCATTTTTCTCCTGTTTGATTGCCAGTTTGGACTGATCTTTAGTGAGATAGAGGCTTACTTTTGTGCCACACACAAAAGTCATTGAGTCTGAGAAGGCAGGAGATTGGCTGTAAACAACCGCCTCGAGGGAGTCGGTATAATTGGTGACAGTCTCATCAAACCTTACCAAGCCGACATTGAGAGAGTTGTCTATGATGTAATCTTTTGCAACCTGAAATGTATATCCGGTCAGATGAGGAATGTAGGTTTGGGAATCTTCAGGATTGAGTCCAAGCAGGAGATCGATATCACTTTCGCTTTCAAGGAGCGTCTTTGGAGCCACGGGTTGACCATTGTAACGCTGTTCGAGAACATTGTTGGTGGCAATGTCTTCGACATATATGAGTGACCCTAGACTTAGTCCCTTAGAGGTGAGTTCGGTATATGCCTGTCTGAGCGAAAAACCCACAAGAGAGGGCATTTCCACCATCTGGGGATTGATGGCGTTGATGGTAATCAGGATACGACGGCCCTTCTTGACTTTACTGCCGGCAACAGGATTCTGCGAATAGATATAGCCCCTGCCAAGGCGCTTAACAAATACCGAATCAGTGACTTCAAGACGTACGTCGCGTTTTTCCGCAAGATTCAGGGCATCTTCAAGGGACATATTGGTGAAATCGGGCACGGTCAGCTCCCTATTGTGCCTTGTTATGATGTTGAGTGAGCCGAAAGCTATGATTATAATGGCGATAATTATGCCGACGGCAAGCAAAATATTGCGTACAATCCAGTTGATTTTCATATTGCGAAGTTAAGAAATAATTCTGTAAAAACTGTCTCTTTCTTTAATGTGAAATCCGCGGGCGGAGGCCAGTTCTTTCAGCTCTTCCACAGTAAGTGTCGGATTCTGCTCTTCGGAGCCCGCCATGCTGTAAATTTTGGTGCTATTCTCTATCGTACCGTCCATATCGTCCGCACCATACTCCATAGCAAGTATGCCGGTTTTCTTACCGAGCATGGGCCAATATGCTTTGATATGGGGAATATTGTCCAGCGCGAGGCGCGAAATGGCTATTGTACGCAGAATTTCCTCCTGTGAGACCTCTCCAATTTCAGAAAGGGAGTTGTTGGCGCAGGAGTATTTGAGAGGAATGAATGCATTGAATCCTCCAGTGTTATCCTGAAGTTCGCGCAGCCTCAGCATATGGGCAATCCTGTGCTCTCTGTTTTCAATGTGACCGAAAAGCATTGTGCAATTGGTGGGAATCCCCAATCCGTGGGCTGTGCGGTGAATCTCAAGATAGCGCTCTGCTGAGGTCTTGTCAGGGCATATCTGCATTCTGACTGAATTGTCAAAGATTTCGGCACCGCCTCCCGGGAGAGCGTCGAGTCCGGCTTCCTTGAGACGGGTCAGCACCTGTTCAGAACCGAGCCCTGAGGAGATACACATATCATCTATTTCAACTGCCGAATAGGCCTTGATTGCTACCTCTTTTGGCAGCAGCCCTTTCACCATCGAGATGATGGAAATGTAATAGTCTAAATCCCTTTTCGGGTGTACACTGCCCACTATATGCACTTCAGTAATGCCCTTGCCGTACTTTTTCAGACAATACTTCCTAATCTGCTCGAGGTTCATACTCCAGGCTCCGGGCTGATCTTCGCTGTCGCGTCTGTAGGAGCAGAACTTGCATCTGTGGATACAGACGTTGCTCGGCTCTATGTGGAAGTTACGGTTGAAGAAAATGGCTCGTCCGTATCTGGCCTCGCGTTCTGCCAGTGCCAGCGCGCGAAGTTGCTCCAGGTCGGCTGAATAGAGTTCCATCAACCTGTCAAATTCGTATCTATGTGAATTGGGCTCCATATAAACCATTCTTTATAATGAAAAATAGACCGACCATAGTCAGTCTATATCTCTTTTCAAACCGTATTTTCAATGCTACCAGAGTTCCTCTGACGATACGGAAAGTTTCTTGCGTCCACGACGCCGGCGTGCTGCCAATACACGGCGTCCGTTTGGAGTGGACATGCGCTCACGAAATCCGTGTTTGTTGCGTCTTTTTCGCTGTGAGGGTTGAAATGTACGTTTCATTATTTATATTTTTATTATTTACCGAAATTGGGAGTGCAAAGGTAATGTTTTTGTTTCAAAATACAAATTTATCGGGAGATTATAACAATCTTTTTTCCTACAAAATACTCTTCCCGGAAAAAAGAGGTTATATCGACTATGTTGATTTGTTCTCTTTTTACGCGACATCCTCTTTGAAATTCCCTTATTTCCTCCTGCAGGTCGCCGCCCTTTAAACAGATAACGGATTTGCGGTATGAATCCTTTACCCAGGGATAAAGAGCTTTGAGGCGTGCTACCGCACGCGATACCACATAGTCGAAACTTGCGCTTAGGCTCTCAGCTCTGCTATTGAGGCACTTGACATTCTCCAAGCCTAATGATTGTGCTACACTTTCAGCTACTCTGATTTTCTTTCCTATGGAATCGCAGAGCGTAAACCGCGTCTCCGGGAAGAGTATGGCAAGCGGAATGCCTGGGAATCCCCCTCCGGTACCCAGATCAATAACCGAATCGTCGGGAGCAAACAATACTGCTTTGCCGATAGCCAGGCTGTGCAATACGTGATGCGTAACAAATGAGTCGATATCCTTTCTCGAAATCACATTGATCTTGGAATTCCAGTCGACATAGAGCTCTTCCAGTGCTGCAAACCTCTCCTTCTGAAGCTGTGTCAGATCGGGAAAATATCGTAATATCTCATTCATTCTCCTAAATAGTTTCCCTCAAAATTTTTTTGGCACGGTTGATCCTGGTTTTGACCGCACCCAGGGTAATCTGAAGTTCGTTTGCAATCTCTTCGTAGGCGTAATCACAGAGAAATCTCAGTCTTGCCACTTCTCGATATTTTTCCGGCAGATCAAAGATACGGGCTGTAAAGTGATCCATATCCTGTTTTAGTATCACTACCTCCTCGGGACTGTATGTCTCAGATACATCTCTCAAATCTGTTTCACCTTCACTCAGAGAGACGGATTTGAGCGCATTGCGCGCCTTGCGAATATGATCTATTGCCTCATTCTGGGCTATTATGTAGAGCCAGGTGGAGAATGCATATTGGGGGTTGTACCTGCCAAGATTCATAAATGCCTTCTCAAAACTCCTCTGACAGATATCTTCAGCGTCTTCCGTGATTGAGACATATTTGAGCAGGAATGCCAGCAACGCGCTGCGGTATTTGTCGTACAAGGCTGCAAATGCCTTCTGGTCGCCATTGCGGGCTGCAATTATCAGATTATAATCATCGCTGTTACTGTGCTTCGAGCCAATTTTTGCCATAGCTGCATTCTGTTGTCAGTGGAATGGAGAGCTTAACCACACTCTCCATTTCTTGTTTAACTATTTCGCAGAGCCGGTTCAGCTCCGAAGGGATAACATCAAATACCAGTTCGTCGTGCACCTGGAGTACCATTTTGCTTTTTAGACCTTCTGCTTTCATTCTACGGAAAACATTTATCATGGAGAGCTTGATAATATCGGCCGCACTACCCTGTACGGGTGTGTTGATGGCATTTCTCTCGGCAAGCCCCCTGACTACGTGATTGCGTGAGGTAATATCCGGCAAATAGCGTCTGCGACCAAAGATGGTGGAGACATATCCTTTTTCGCGCGCATCAGCGATGCATTTGTCCATATATCGCCGTACTCCCGGGTAGGTATTGAAATATTTGGTAATGAAAGTCTTCGCCTCGTTACGGGGAATCCCTAGTCTTTGGGAAAGCCCGAATGAGGAGATTCCATATATGATGCCAAAATTGGCGACTTTAGCTTGTCTGCGATGCTCCTTTGTCACCTCTTCGGGTGAAATATGAAATATGGCAGCTGCAGTAGCGGTATGAATGTCGCTTCCATGCAGAAAACTTTCGATGAGTCTCTTATCTCCGCTGAGTTCGGCCATTATTCGCAGTTCAATTTGCGAGTAATCGGCAGAAAGGATATATCCATCCTCAGTTGATGGAACAAACGCCATACGAATCTTTTGCCCACGCTCCGTTCTTATAGGGATGTTCTGGAGATTGGGCCTTACGCTGCTTAGGCGTCCGGTGGCTGTAAGTGCCTGGTTGAATGTGGTGTGGATACGTCCTGTATTGGGATTGACCAGCGAAGGAAGTGGGTCCAGATAGGTAGATATCAGTTTGCGCAGGGCGCGGTATTCGAGCACTTTTTCCACAAACGGATGCTTGTGTACAAGTTCCATGAGCGTCTCTTCGTCGGTAGGCCAATTGTCATTCTTTCGCTTTTTCGCTCTGGGGTTGAGAGCAAGTTTCTCAAAGATCACCACTCCGACCTGTTTTGGAGAAGCTACATTTAATTGAGGCTCATCCGCAAGAGCACGCGCTTCTTCCTCTATCACAGCAAGTTCTGAAGAGAGCTCTTTGCTATAATCTTGCAGCAGTTGGGTGTCAACCCTGACTCCGTTGTACTCCATGTTGGCCAGCACCTCCATCAGCGGCATATCGATACGCTTGTAGAGATCCCGGAGCGATTCCTGATCCATCTCCTCGGAGATTTTGTCATAAAGCTGCCATACTGCTACCGCTTCACGCATAAGTCTTCTCTCTGCCTCCATCCGCAGCTCCTCATTTGCCGAATCTTTCACCTCAGAAGCTGAGAAGAGATCCAATACCGGCTGCTCTTGCATCGAAGTGAAAGAGAGGGGAGAATCGAGTGATACGTTGAGGTAGCCCTGTACGAGAATTTCCAGCTTATGGGTCCTCTCAGGGTTGAGTAAGTAGTGCATCAATTCGATATCGTATAGGTCTCCCTCCAGATTGATGCCGTGCTTCAAAAGGGTAAGCATCGTACTCTTGAGGTTAAATCCTATTTTCTCTATGGCTGGGTTGCTGAGAATGCGTTTTGTAATAGGGCTTTCCGGCAGAAGAGCGCAACAGCATTCACCGTCGCTGAGTATGATGCGCTCATCCGACCTCACAGCCACCTTGCCGGAGATGCGCTTTTCTAACTCTTCGGGAGTTACCTCTCTAAATGAAATCGTAGCTGCCTTATGATTGTTATTGTCGCAGGTGTCGTCATCCAACAGCGGTTTTAGGGAATTGAATTCATATTCATTGAAGAGTTCCCTGACCTTTTCGTTGAAACAGGCACTCCAGCGCAAATCCTCTTCATTGACCTCCACCTCCACATCGGTCTTTATGGTCACCAGAAACCTACTCATCGGAAGATGCTCCGCAGATTCTTCAAATCCCTTGCGCTGTCTTGGAGTAAGTTCGTCCATATGTTCGAGAATGTTTTCAATCGAACCATATTGAGAAATGAGTTTCTTCGCACCCACTTCGCCTATACCGTAAACGCCCTTTATGTTGTCGGAAGAGTCTCCCCAGATGGTAAGAATGTCAATCACCTGTCGGGGATCGCTGATGCCATATTGAGCGCAGATTTCCTCCTTGCCGATAATTTCGTTTTCGTTACCGGACCTGCCCGGTTTGTATTGCCAGATATGGTCCGATATAACCTGCCCAAAATCCTTGTCCGGTGTAACCATGTAGACATCATAACCTTTTGCTGCCCCTCTTACGGCTATGGTGGAAATGACATCGTCTGCCTCGTAACCGGGCGTAATCAGCACCGGGATCTTCATTGCCTCAAGCAGACCGATAAGCGGCTCGAGAGAACTGCGCACAAGTTCGGGGGTTTCGCTGCGGTTGGCTTTGTAGTCGGGATAGATTTTGTGCCTGAATGTTTCTGCGGGAGGATCGAAAGCAACTGCAATATGTGTGGGTTGTTCTCTGGCAACAAGTTCCAGGAGATATTTTGTGAATCCGAACAGGATTGATGTATCACGGCCTTTGGTGTTGATCATCGGCCTTCTCAGAAATGCGTAGTACATTCTGAATATCAGTGAGTGTCCGTCGATAAGGAAGAGTTTCCCCAGTCTTTCATCCCGTTTCATCTTACAAATGTAAGAAATATTTCAGGTTTTCCAGCAAAAGCATTCCTGAAATAATAGGCATTGTTATTAAAAGAGAGGTGCAAAATATTAAAATGTAAGAAATTTCACAATGTTGCTTATTATTGATAATAAAAATTTGCATATTGCTTTCAATTCATTATCTTTGCGTAGACTTGTAGAACTAATAAAGATATAGTAAAATGAATATTGACCATTTATTGTCGGCTAACGCGAAGAGTATGAGGCGTTCAGCTATCAGAGACCTATTGAGTGTTGCAAACAAGCCCGAAATCATTTCATTTGGAGGTGGTTTCCCCAGCCCGGACTCTTTTCCCATCGCTGAGTTGAGGCAGATCATGATGGATGTGATGGATGAGCAGGGCGCGGCAGCCCTCCAGTATGGTTCAACAGAGGGATATGTTCCGCTCCGTGAAGAGATTTCCAAACTCTACAAAGAAGAGGGACTTGACATTCCCGTCAAGAATATTCTCGTAACTACTGCTTCGCAGCAGGCTATCGATCTTTTATCACGTATCTTCATCGACCCCGGTGATATCATTATCTGCGGTTTGCCTTCATACCTTGGAGCATTGCAGGCGTTCTGGGCATACCAGTGCCAGCCTTACGGTCTGCGCCAGGACGACCGCCTGGAAGAGGCAGTTAACGCCCTTGTAGCGGCCGGTAAGAGCCCCAAATTTATCTATTCAATCCCCGATTTCCAGAACCCTTCAGGTGTGACCATGACTATTGAGGAGAGAAAAAATGTGATTGCAGTTGCCGAGAAATATGACCTTCTCATAATCGAGGACAGTCCTTACAAGCAGATACGCTTTGAAGGTAAGTCACTCCCTTCAATGTATTCCATGTGTCCCGAGAGGGTAGTTCTTCTGGGTACATTCTCCAAGATATTCGTGCCGGGATTCCGTCTCGGATGGGTAGTTGCGAACGACAATGTTATAAATCAGCTTATTGTGGCAAAACAATCTGCCGACCTTTGTACGCCGATATTCAACCAGATGGTGGCAGCCCGCTATCTCAAGTCGGGTAATTTCCAGAAGAACATTGTCAAGATCAAGGATTTGTACAAACACAAGAAGAATGTGATGATCAAGGCATTTGAGGATTATATGCCCGAAGGTGTTACCTGGACCAATCCCGAGGGAGGTCTTTTCCTATTCCTCAATCTCCCTCCGCAGTATGATACCCGCGAACTCTTCAACATTGCCATCAAGGAGAATGTGGCATTTGTTATAGGAGAGGCCTTTCACTGTGACGGCAGCGGTAAGAATACAATGCGTATGAACTTCTCATATGCCTCTGACGAGAAAATCATTGAGGGTATCAAGCGCCTCGCTAAGGCCATCAGGGAACTTTACGACAGACATTCATAGATTTCTATGATTACATAGTTTGTGTGTTTGGGTGGGGCCGACTATTTTTAGCCGGTCCCCTTTTTTATGACCAAAAAGAGTTACCTTTGTGAATCATGGCAAAACAAACGACAGATACCGTTCAGCAGTTTAATGCAATCTCAAAAGAGATTCTTTCGGGAGACATCAAGCCGTTTTATCTGCTTTTCGGTAAAGAGCACTACTATATCGACAAGTTGTGTGATCTCTTGATGGATAAAGTTTTGCCTCCGGAGGAAAAAGATTTCGGCCAACTGGTCTATTATGGATCTGACGTTTCTGCCAATCAGGTGGTCAATGCCGCACGTCAATTCCCGATGATGATTTCCCGTCAGATAGTAGTGGTGAAAGAGGCGCAGATGATGAGGAGAGTTGAGGACATTGATGTCTATTTTGACGGCATTCAGCCCACTACAGTTCTCGTTATTTGTTACAAGACACCCAACGATCCCGCAAGATCTTCCAGGAACATTGACAAACGTACTTCATTTTACAAAAGGGCTCAGAAGATCGGTACGGTGTTCGAGTCCAACCAGATTCCGGACTACAAGATTGACAGATGGATAGAAGAATATGCCCGCAGCCAAGGCCTCTCCATTGAGCCTATGGCTGCAAAACTGATGGTTGAATTTGCAGGTGCCGACATTAGCAAACTGGTACTCGAGATGGATAAGCTCATAAAGATTCTTCCTGAAGGCCATAGATCCATCACAGTTGCCACTGTAGAGGAAAATGTAGGCGTAAGTCGCGATTATAGTGTTTTTGAGCTGACGAAAGCCCTTTCGATAAAGGATATGCAGAAGGCATTCAGAATAGTCCGGTTTTTCTCCGAATCGGGGAACAGATATCCCATACAGATGATTATGGCCGCACTCTCGTCGCATTTTGTCAGGATTCTCAGATATCATGCGCTACTTCAGGATGGAGTGCCAAGAAATATGATACTCTCGCAGCTCGGTATTCATCCCTATTTCGGAAGCGAGTATGATACGGCTATCCGTCACTATCCGGCTAAGAAGACGATGAAGGTAATATCTCTGCTTAAAGATTATGACCAGAAAAGCAAAAGCAACGCGCGTGGTAATGCTACTGATGGAGAGTTGCTTCAGGAGCTTGTTCTAAAGATAGCGGACTCTTAGTCCACAACCACTCTCTTAACCCTTTTTGATATTGAAGTGAAGATCTCGTAAGGTATTGTCTCAAGGATGTTCGCGAGATCGAGTGCCCTCGGCTTTTCACCGAATATCGTGACGGTGTCACCCACTTTTGCATCAATACCGGTAATGTCCAGCATACACATGTCCATACATATATTGCCTATGGTCGGGGCCATTTGACCGTTGACTTCAAATGAGACATTGCCTCTGCCCAGGCGGCGGTTGACTCCGTCAGCGTATCCGACGCAAATAGTGGCAATCTTTTTTGTTCCGGGACCGAGTTTGCCCTGACGACCATATCCGACAGTGCCGTCATCAGCATTGAGTTCCCTAATTTGGATAATCGGGCATTTTAGGTAAACTATGGGGACCACTTTATTTTGGTCAACACAACTGATGCCGTATATGCCGATGCCGAGGCGTACCATATCATACTGGTACTGTGAGAATCTTTCTATGCCTGCTGAATTGAGAACGTGTCTTAAGGGTTTTTCAGGGAGAATGGTCATCAAATCACTGCTCAATTTATCGTATAGAGCTAACTGGCTGAGGGTAAACTGATCGTGCCGGGGATCATCGGCTGCTGCGAGGTGGGTGAATATGGATTTGACGAACATCTCAGGAGACTCCGATAAAATTTCTTTCAAAGCGGGGATATCGCGCTCCATAAAGCCGAGACGATGCATACCGGTATCAAGTTTAATGTGTACGGGCCATCTTGTTATTCCTTGTTTTTTGAGCTCTTTCCTGAAGCGAATGAGGGACTCGTAATTTGGGATTACTGTTTCCAGATCATATTTCAAGATATCCGGGTAGCTATCAATACCACTATCCAGTACGATTATAGGGAGTGTAATACCGTTGTTCTTGAGTTCAATGCCCTCAGCGGGAGTCGCTACTCCGAAATAATCTGCACCTGCTTCTTCCATCATGCGGGCAAATTCTACTGCACCGTGTCCGTAAGAATTGGCTTTGAGAAGAATCATCATTTTGGTACTCGCTTTGAGTAATGAACGGAAATAGTGGTAGTTCTTAACCATTCCACTTTTGCTTAGTTGCAGTTGGGCATGGGGTAGACTTGTTGA
Organism: Bacteroidales bacterium; assembly: GCA_017992915.1. Classification (GTDB taxonomy): domain Bacteria; phylum Bacteroidota; class Bacteroidia; order Bacteroidales; family UBA932; genus Cacconaster. The sequence goes on from JAGONS010000031.1 coordinate 13,708, forward strand.
CATTTCGGATGTTTTTATTTTCGCAAAGTTAGAAATATTTCTCCTTGTTCTCACTTTACAGTTTTGAAAGTGACAATTCCGTTCTC
>JAGONS010000032.1 GCA_017992915.1 Bacteroidales bacterium
AAATCAAAATCTATCTTTGACACTTCATCGAATGAGTAAAGATTCGTCACTCCGCTATGGTTATTCGCATTGCGTTTCGACCTCAATGCATAGATGGAGGCATTGCTGTTAAATGACCGTATTGCGGCGATATGCTTTTTTGCGATAGACCCAAGTCCGATAATAAGAATGTTCATTACAATTCAATTCGTTTGGTTGAGAGCAGAAAAGAGAGATAATCATAATCATGAGGTTCGTCCAGATCAAAGCAGATATGGTCCATCAAATAACATTTTGTTTTATCTGTAAGAGCTGTGGATGTATCCGTATCGAAGAAGGAGCGACGATAAACATAAATAGAGGCATTCATGTCGTACACTTTAGGCGCAGCTTGTCTGGATAGATACTTGCCCTCAATTACAAGCTTGCAATAACCGTCTTTTTTCTCTTCAACCTGATTGAAGTAAGGGTTTCTGGCACAAGGGCTGACTGAGAAAACTGTCTTCAAATCCTTATCCTTTTCAAACATATTCAGACAATTCACTATATCATCAGTCGTTCTGATCGGTGAAGTAACATCCAGATCCACTATAAAATCATATTTGCAATTATTCTTCTTTTCTGAATGAAATACAAGATGTCTGATAGCATCTATCTTTCCGCAGGTGTCGTTGGCCAGATAAGCCGGACGTTGATAATCGGATCTCAAGCCGAATTCTGAGGCGCATGTTCTGATTTGTTCAGAATCGGTTGAGAGTTCAATATCAACTCTACAACCGGACAATCTCTCTTTTAGATGCGTGGCCGCCTCAATTGTATATGCTATCAAGGGTTTTCCGTTAACCTCTATAATATTCTTGCCGGGAATTCCTTTCGAACCACCTCTGGCGCAGATTGTAATAAGTATATTGCTGTTTTTCATCATTGTTACAAATCATAAAACCTCTTGTTAAGGCACTTAGTAAGGTCGTAAGATGATATTACTTCATAAATGCTTTGCGCGCATCTCTCTTTTTCGTACGGATTGGTGCTGTTGGCGGAAAGTGCCTGATGTTCCTTGGATAGAATACTGACAAGACCTTTTGATATGGATTCTTTATCGGTAGAGCAATGAACTACGCTCTGAGATGCGATTCGACCCTTCTGGCGATCACCAATATTTAGAGTGGGTATCCCAAATGAGGGCACTTCGACAATGCCACTCGAAGAATTACCGACAACTGCCTTTACATATTGCAGTGCAGAAAGATAGCGTAGCAGTCCGAGTGAAGTAAAAGCTTTTGAGGTATCCGGATACTTCTTGACATACTCTTCGATGGCTTGTACGATAGGCTGATACCCGGTATCTGAATTGGGCATTGTGAATAGTACCCTTAGATGAGGATATTCGGTAATAGCAGCAAGTAAATTATGGATATCATTTTTAGGATCACCACCTAGGGTTTCCGGATGATATGTGACAAGAATGGTGTGGTCGTCAAATCTGAAATCAAGAGAATCCTCAAGTTCTTTCTTACTCATTAATGGAATTTGCTTGATATTCTCCACTCCTAAGGAGCCTACATTGAAGACTCTGTCCGGATTCTCACCAAGCTGTATGACACGTTTGCGATACTCTTCGCATGAAGCAAAGTGCAGAGAACTCATCTTTGTTATGGAGTGACGAATTGCATCATCATAAGCACCCTCAGTAACCTCCCCTCCATAAATATGTGCTATCGGAATCCTGGAAATCAATGCTGCAGTCGCTGCCGAAAGCATCTCATATCTGTCTCCAAGAATGACTATCAGGTCAGGTTTGAGTTCGGAATAGGCAATGGCAAACCCTTCCAAACCCTTTGCCATTGCCTTTAATGTAGAAATAGGTGAATCTTCCGCGAGCTCATCAATAATCGGTACCTTTTTGTCAATTTTAAAGCCGTCACCCTCAATCTCTCGAAATGTTTCACCAAACTTTGGAGAGAGGTGCATGTTTGTGGCAATGATCTGCAACTGCAAATTTGCATCTGCCTGTACAAGACGCATAAGGCGACTTAAAAGGCCATACTCGGCACGGGTTCCTGTGACAAAGCAGATTTTTCTCATATCTCGATCAATTGGTCTTCTAAAAAATCTCTCTTTGCGGTAAGTCCTATCACCTCGTTCCACCTCATTGGAGAAATACCGGTTCCCGGACGTTTTACAGTGAGGTTTTCTTCGGTAAATAACTCACCTTTCTTTATTGGACAAGCTGCTACAATACTTTTACGGGCAGCTTCCATATTCTTCCTTTCAGACTCTGAAATGCTCTTATGGCCTGTTCCCAGCGCTTGTTCAATGTTACGTATGGCACTGATCATTGCTTTCAGCTCGTTAGGTTCGAGGGATGCCTTATGGTCCGGACCCTCCATATTCTTGTCAAGAGTAAAATGTTTCTCTATTACTGTTGCACCCAGTGCGACAGCTGCAATAGGAACCTCTATACCCTCCGTGTGGTCCGAATAACCGATCGAAACCCCGAACTTATCACCGATGGTGAGCATAGCCTTGAGATTCACATCCTTGTATGGTGTCGGATATTCTGTATTGCAATGAAGTATAGTAATGTTATCAATGGATAATCCATTTTTAATCAGCACCTTAATAGCATATTCAATATCCGATATCTCGCACATTCCCGTGGAAATAATAACGGGTTCGCTATATTGTGCAATCTTACGTAAATATGGATAATTGGTAACTTCTCCGGAGGGTATCTTCCATAATCCGAGTTTTAGAGAATGAAGAAAATCTACGGAGTCCATATCAAAAGCAGTCGATAAGAAACGGATACCTTTTTCTTTACAATAAGCCATCAATTCTTGATGGTCTTCCTGGGATAACTCCAACTTCTTAAGCATATCAAGTTGACTTCCACTTGATTTTCCGATGTTTTTTTGTTGATATTCTGCTTGCTTTGCTGATTTGGAGACCATTTTTTCTGACTTAAAGGTCTGGAACTTGACAATATCTGCTCCTGCTTCAACGGCTTTGTCAACAAGCAGTTTTGCGAGACCAAGCGAACCATTGTGATTTACTCCGGCTTCTGCTATGATTTTTACACGGTTCATCTCAATATTTCTTTAAAGCGTGCAGGATTGCCATGATAGACCCCCTTTTTACAAATATTATCATAGACAAACGAACCGGCGCTGACAATGATCTCGTCCCCGATAGTTATTGAATTGGAAAGAACCGACTGACTACCAATGAATACACTCTCTCCTATGATACAATCTCCGTTAATCATAGCTCCAGTGGAAATATGGCATTGATGACCTATACTAACATCGTGTTCAATATTAGCAAAAGTATTGATAATGCAGTTGTCACCAATTTGTGCTCCGGCATTGACAAAAGCATGATGCATTATTACCGTACCTTTTCCTATAGTGGCATATTTAGAAACATAAGCAGTAGAAGCAATAATGGTAGCCAATTTCCCGTCTGCATTTATTACTTTGTCAAAAAGTTTTATGCGAATAGCAGGGTTCCTGATGAAGCCGATCGTGATTAAGAATTCAGCCTTGCCCACATAGTTGGAAATATCTTCATCCGTACCTATCACACTATAGCCAAAGATCTGTTTTCCTACATTTTCAGCTAAGTCAAGTATACCGAGTATGTTATATCCGGCAGATTCCGCCACATCAATGACAGACTTGCAATGGCCTCCGCCACCTATGAGAATCAAGTTCTTTTGCATCACAATCTTACGCTTGAAGGAATATTCACAACCCTCTCTGCAAACCATTCGGTGTTTTTAAGTCCGTCTGTCTGGCAATTGCGGAACATCGGGAGTCGATTCATAAGCTCCCAAATGGGGCGTGTCATAATTTCGTTGTTGTTGGTATATTGGAGGAAACCGTCACGGGTATCCCTATCTTTCGTAATGATTGCATTGAGCCAATAGTTTGACCGGCAGCCTGCAGGTTCGGTAAAGAATTCAAACCCCTCGATCTCCTTGAAAAAGTCCGAATAACGGGAAGCCGTTTCGCGTTTGTTGAGCACAAACTTTTCAAGATTCTCCATCTGGGCACATCCTAGGGCAGCATTGATATTGGGCATACGGTAATTGTAACCCACCTCATCGTGACGAAATTCCCACTGATGGGGTATCTTGGCCTGCGTGGTGAGATGCTTTGCGTGGGCAGCAAGCTTTTCATCATTGAAAAGAAGCATTCCGCCGCCTCCGGTGGTAATGGTCTTGTTACCGTTGAACGAGAGTATGCCTACTCGGCCGAAAGTACCTGTGTGCCTGCCTTTGTAGAATGAACCAAGGCTCTCAGCGGCATCCTCAACCAGCTCCAGATGCCATTTCCTGCATATCTCTGCAAGTTCATCAATATGAACGGGGTGTCCGAAGGTATGCATCGGTACACAACATCGGATCCGGCGGCCGGTACTCTTATTGTAGCAATCTTCTCCTCGTAGTTCGGCATTGACATTCAACCACTTATCAACTGCTATAGGGGAGAGGCCCATAGTGTCGCTATCAACGTCAATGAAAATCGGCTGAGCACCAATATAACTAATTGCATTGCAAGTAGCAACAAAGGTGAGAGCTTGTGTGATCACTTCATCCTCGCGCTCAACGCCTGCAAGCATCAAAGCCAGATGTAGCGCATTGGTGCCATTTACACATACTACAGCTTTTCCGGCACCGGTGTAATCTGCCACCATCTCTTCAAATTTATCTACAAATTTTCCCACACTGGAAACAAAAGTGGAATCGATGCACTCCTCCAGATACTTTTTCTCATTGCCGGTAAATACCGGCACACTGAGAGGAATGAAATCCTGAGAATTATAGAGTTCCCTGATATATGCTGCAATCTTGCTATACATCACTCGTTACATTTTCTGATCAAGATTCTTGCCCTTTTCCTCGTGTTCGAAGTTGGGAAGAATAGTGCATAAAGTCTCAACTATACCGGCTTTCGTGCAGTCCGGACACTTAAATAGTGACTCAAGAGTGGAGATGTATCCGGATATCTCATCTACCGTGCAATGTGTTTTACCTTTGATTACTCCAAGCGAAGAGAAGGTCTCCATATCAACCTTTTCTCCCGGTACGAAGAACTCTTCGACATCCTTTTCACCTGTGGTATCGCTCTTAAAATAGAATACAGGATATTCTTTATCGTCCTCTTTCATCTGTGAAGCGTACAAACGGGCTTCGCTGTCGCTGTTACACTCTTTTTTCGTGTAGCCGAGTTCAGCCACAAAATAATCGCAAATTGCAGAGAAAGTAGTCATTTGCTCTTGTTTCAGTTTCGGGAAAAATATCTCTCCGCTATTGCCGAGAATGCATGCAAGCAGACATATTTCTCCGCTCTCCTGCGGTGAAACGAAGTATCTTTTAACATCGGAGGGTGCTACCAGAGGCTGCTTTTTCATAATTCTGTTTACCCAGCTATCTAGGAGGGAACCGTTGGAAAATGCAACATTCGCAAATCTGGCGGTAGTTACCGGAAAGCGCTCTTGGTATGACATCACTAATTTTTCCATCAGAAGTTTGCTGGCTCCCATTATATTTACGGGATTTGCCGCTTTGTCCGTGGAGACACAGAAGAAATGGCGGGGCGGGTATTTTGACAAGAGCTCCATCAGACCCTTTGCCTTGAACACATTGTTGACAATGAGCGCCTGAACTGAGAAAGTATCACGTTCGCTGCGGACATGTTTGTGAGCGGAAAAATTAGCTACTATATCAAAACCTTTTTCGCAAATGAATAATTGTTCGAATAACGGGCTGGCAAAATCAAGCGTGTAGGTACGGTAATCATCGGGTACAAACATTCCCTCGGTAGACCTGAGATCCCTGGTAAGTTCTACAAGACCATTCTCGCTCAAATCCACGACTACAAGCGAAGATGGCTTGAAGGGGAGGAGGGCTTTTATGAAGGAGGAGCCTATACTGCCGGCACCTCCTATTACACATACCCTCTTGCCGTGGATTGCCTTTTCAAGTTGCAGCCGGTTTGATTCGATGTCTTCAAGAAAAAGACTCTTATCCCGTTTTGTTATCTGTTTGGAAATGAATTTGTTGATATCAAACATGAGGATTTGCGCGTTTTATTCCTAACTTTCAAAGGTAGTAAATATTTCTTGCAAATCATTGACAAGACACGTAAAACCTCTCGTTACTACTTGCCGACGCACATTCACTCAGCAATGGAGAAGTAGTATTCAAATGTATTTTTGGTACGATTTACTTTCTCACCCGTTTTCAAATAATCACCCTACCAGATTCTTAGTAACATTCCATCTGAATCTGACGAGCATGTTGCCGCGACCGGGTTTAAATTGGATGGCGTACCAGCACCAAAGGGCAAATGTTCCACACCATTTAACAGCTTCAGAGAAAAGGCGTTTGAGGTAGCAACCTTTGGAAATTTTTAGAGTGCGAACTCTCTCGCTTTCTCCGATACTACGTGTGAGTCGGTCGAAATAATCCTTTTCAAGCTTGTATCGGGGTATTTTGTGGTAGAGAATGCATTGTGGGAGATATTTGAACTTCATTCCTGCTGTGGTCATCTTGGTAAAGATATCTTTTTCTTCACCGCCTCCTAGATTGCCTCCGCTACGACCTAATTCAACATTGTAGAGTCCGACTTTTTCAAATACCTCTTTACGATATGCGGCATTGCCTCCGCCCGGATAGTTTTCACCTGGAAAATCTCGCTCCTTGTCACCAAAATAGAGATATCCGGTTAGGAGTCTCTTGATAAAATAGGTCATCCATTCCGGCTCTTCGCCTTCTTCGTAGTCGGGGATTATTGGACCGCCGGCAGCATGGATGTCGGGGTTTGCCTCAAAGAAAGCAGCGTATCCGGCAAGATATTCTTTGTTGACGGTGGCATCATCATCTACGTAGATAAGGATGTTGCCCTCAGCTTCTTTGATTCCACGGTTACGTGCGTAAGAAAGTCCCTGATTTGTTTCGACAAAAGTACGGAGCTTCACATCAGGATAGTCAGAATTAAATCGTGCAACTTCCTCACCGGTGTTATCGGTGCAATTGTTGTCCACCAGTACTATTTCATATTTCGATTTGGGATAATCATTGAGTGCAATACTATGAAGCACATCGTAAATATATTTTTCCCTATTGTATGTGCAGATGATGACTGAAATCATGGTTATCCTATTCGTAGTTTGTCTCATTATCTTACAAAGATAACAATATGAATTAATTCATCAAAACGACTCTCCTTACCGGCCTGCGCTGAATTTTTATAAAATTCTTAGACTATTTATCCAGTGAATCGGTAATTTTTAAATTTATGGCACGGACGCGGTCAGCGTCGGGCTTAATCACCTTGCGGTCGTAGGTCATAAGACCGTTTACCTCTATTTCTACGTCGGTAGTCTGTGTGTAGATGGCACCTGAAAATCCACGTGCAATCATATCATAGAGCATTTCAGCATATTTCACATATTCATCGGTGACCTCGGCGCTGTTGTTGAAACGTATGTAACCCCAGTTACGGTCGGGCTCCCAGAGATGACCTTCCAGAGGCCATCCGATACCGCCATATTCTCCCATTACATTGACCCTGTATGCATCGTAAAGATACATTTTGGGGGTAGGATAGTGATGCAGATCCAGCACGTCTCCGGTCATAAAATGGTTGCCGCCACTGGCCGCATTGACAAGGCGTGACGGGTCATGGTTCTTAGTCCATTCCGCTATTTCACAGGTCTTGAATTGGCCCCAGCCCTCATTGAAGGGAACCCACATAACGATTGAGGGATATGAATGGAGATAATCCATAATCTCGCGCCACTCCTTGCGGTATCCGGCTTCAGATTCGGGGCTTCTCACCAACTCGTTATAACTGAAATAGTGGGTCATGTCCCATTTTGGGGTTTTATCGCCGCTGGGCATATCCTGCCATACCAAAACGCCGAGTCGGTCGCAGTGATAGTACCATCTTGCCGGCTCCACTTTGACATGCTTTCGGATCATGTTGAATCCCAATTCCTTTGTCTTGATAATATCAAAGGCCAATGCCTCATCGGTGGGTGCGGTGTAGAGGCCATCGGGCCACCATCCCTGATCAAGCAGACCAAAATGAAATAGAGGTTTATTGTTTAATTCCATCCTCATTATTCCATTCTCATCAGCCTTATAAGAAATCTTACGCATTGCAGCATAACTGCGCACAGCATCCACCTTTTTGCCTCCGCACAACAGTACTACCTCCATATCATAAAGGAAAGGGGAGTCGGGGCTCCAGAGTTTAGGTTCAGAAAGAGCAATCTCCACTTCATTGCCGGCGAGCGCCTTACCTGAAGCTACTTTAACGCCGTTGTCGAAAAGTAAGACCTCTATTATTCCCTCACTATAGTCTGAAAGCGATGCGTCCACTCTGAAAATACTCTTGTCAAGATCGGGAGTCGTGTGCACACCGGTGATATGACTCACAGGTACGGGCTCCAACCAGACTGTCTGCCAGATACCGGTAACCGAGGTGTACCAGATTCCCTTTGGTTCGGCAACCTGTTTGCCTCTGGGCTGCCAACCGGCATCCGAAGGATCCCATACTCTTACCTTTAGGGTGTTGCTCTCTTTGACCAGGGCATCTGTGATATCGGCTGAAAAGGGCGTGTAGCCGCCTTGGTGACTACAGACCTTAATATCATTGACCCAAATATCGCACTCCCAGTCCACTGCTCCGAAATGGAGTATGATACGCTCTTTGCTCCAGGATGATGGCACGATGAAACTTCTGCCGTACCACAGGTGGTACTCTTTGCCGACCTTTCTGCCAACTCCTGAAAGTGATGATTCGGCACAGAATGGGACAAGTATTTCACCCTGCCACTCTGCGGGTTGCTCTCCGAAAGAAACTATGGAGTAGTCCCATAAGCCGTTGAGGCTGAGCCAACGGTCACGAACCACCAGAGGACGGGGATATTCGGGTAGGGGATCATCAGGGTTGACTTTTTCAGCCCAGGGGGTTTTTATTTTGTTGCCTGCAGGCTGCCACTGAGCATGGCCTATGAGTGTCACAATCAGAAGAAGTGCGGTTATCAGAGTTTTTTTCATAACTTTAGAGTTCATAAATATTGCAAAGTTCTACTTACAAAATTATAAAGAAAATGAAGCTGTTCAAAATATTAGGGATGCTTTCGCTGACGGCGCTTATGACGATTTCCTGCCACAGGACACCTGAAGCTGTAATGATAACTATTTCCAACCACAATGGAATGTCGGCTACATTTACCAATTATGGAGCACGTCTTACCTCCCTGGTTGTACCGGCTTCCGACGGTACTTTTAAAGATGTGGTATGGGGTTACGATACCGTAGAGGAGTATTACGCTTCAAATGATCTCTATTGTGGCCCGATCGTGGGCAGATATGGCAACAGGATAGGCAAGGGGAAGTTTGTTCTTGACGGAAAGGAATATTCACTTACCATTAATGATGGTGAAAACCACCTTCACGGCGGTACCGGGGGACTTAGTACGAAAATATGGACTATGGAGAAACTCTCTGACCGGGAAGTTAAGATGAGCATACTATCTCCGGACGGGGAGGAGGGCTATCCCGGCAATGTGGAGATATCAGTCTTTTACACTATCAACTATGACAATTCCCTCGATATAAAGTATGAGGCGGTTACGGATGCTCCTACAATTCTGAATCTAACTTCACACGCCTATTTCAATCTCCATGGTACATCGAATTATTCGACTAATAGCCATATCCTGAGGATCAATGCCGGTCATTTCATACCGACCGATGAAAGTCTGATACCAACAGGTGAAATCGCTTCCGTTGAGGGCACTCCATTGGATTTCCGAATTCCGACAGCTATTGGGGAGAGGATAGACGATACTTCATTTGAAGCCATTGCGTTTGCAGGCGGTTATGATCATAATTGGGTGCTTGACAAAGAGAGGGAGTTTTCCCTTGCGGCCGAGGTTTTCGGACCCTCGACAGGCATAGTGATGCAGGTATGGACCGATCAGCCCGGTCTGCAATTTTATAGCGGTAATTTCATGGATGGAAAAGATATAGGACACAGTGGCGATATACACGGATACCGCACCGGAATAGCGCTTGAAACACAGAATTATCCCGATGCTCCCAATCACCCCGATTTTCCCTCACCGGTTCTGAAACCGGGAGAGATCTATAAGCATCTCACTCGTTATTCTTTCTCTCTGAACGCTTTTTAGGAGGATTGACGGCCACTTCTACGTGGATCGGTCTGTTCATATGCTTGGTGCCGTTAAGCGCGGCGATAGCTGCAGCACCTTCTTCGTCATTCATTTCTACAAATCCGTAGCCTCTGGAACGCTTTGTTTCGGGGTCAACTATGATACGTGCGGATGTTACCCTACCATACTGCTCAAACAACTGTATCAGGTTTTCTCGCCTCGCTTTATAGCTGAGCCCATAGATAAAAATCATCATCGTTAATTATATCTTAGTTAGGTTGTTTCATTTTTTTAGGGGCAGTTGAATTATTCGCCCTCTCCGGTTCCGTCAAAACAATGTGTACAGAGGGATTCTTTTGGAAGTCCTATGGCTTGCACTATATCTTCCACACTATTAAAACGGAGGGTACTCATATTAAGTTTGCTCCTTATAAATTCCACCATACGGGCATGCTCCGGGCAACTCTGGCAGGAGTATTTGAGCAAATCAGCCGGGTCTGCTTTATCTACATCATGGATAAATTTGCGGGTAATCAACTCCAGAGTGGATCTGGATGAGGAAAAGTTGAGAAAAGGACAGGGATAGATAATAGGCGGGCAGCTAATTCTGATGTGTACCTCTTCAGCTCCGTGATTGTAGAGGGCTTTGACATTGTTCTTTAGCTGCGTACCGCGCACTATCGAATCGTCGCAAAAGGCAACTCTTTTGTTCTTTATAATGGAATAGTTGGGAATGAGTTTCATTTTGGCCACAAGCTCTCTCGTGCTTTGGCTGACAGGAGTAAAACTGCGGGGCCATGTGGTGTTATATTTGACCAGGGCAGCCCTGAAAGGAATCCCTTTTCCGCGTGCATATCCTACCGCCATGCAGGTTCCTGAGTCCGGAATCGATGAGACAACATCGAGTGGAGTGTCATCTTTAGCTCCCATTATGCTGCCAAGTCTGTTGCGCACATCATCTACATTGATGCCTTCGTAGTTGCTGGTGGGGTAGCCGTAATAGATCCACAGGAAGGAACAAATCTGAAGCTTCTTCTGTGGTGCGAGCAGCTGTGTGATGCCTTCAGCAGTGAGCAACACTGCCTCGCCGGGGCCGAGTATATATTCACTTTCAAAACCGATGTTGGGAAATGAACAATCTTCGGAGGCGACAGCAAAAGCATCTTCACTGCGGCCTATAATAAGCGGTGTACGGCCGTATTTATCCCTGGCTGCAATAATTCCCTCCGATGTGAGGATCAGCATGGTCAGGGAACCTCTTATGCGGCTCTGAGCATATGCTACGCCTTCAGCAAATGAATTCTTTTCGGTGACAAGATGTGAGACAAGTTCAGTCTGGTTTGTCTTTCCGGAACTGATTTCAGCGAAATTTTTGTTTTTTGCAAGAAATTCCTCTTCGAGTTCGTCGACGTTATTGATCTTCCCGACCGTAGCGATTGCAAATCTGCCGAGGCGTGAGTTTATCAGTATCGGCTGTGCATCAGTGTCGCTGATGACTCCGATACCGGAATTGCCGTCAAATTTTGGAAGGTCGGACTCAAACTTGATTCTGAAATAAGAATTCTGAATATCGTGGATGGAGCGTGCAAAAAGTCCGTCGCGGTTGATAACCGTCATTCCGGCACGTTTGGTGCCTAGATGTGAGTGATAATCTGTACCGTAAAAAAGTTCGTTTACGCATTTGCGTTTGGATATTACTCCAAATAAACCCCCCATAATTTCAGATTTGTAATTAATCTGCAAAGGTAGCATAAATAAAAATAAAAACTACTCTAAACCGGCAATAATGGCGATAATTTCATTCAGTAATTTCACGGTAAACTGCAAGAGTGAAGCACTGAAAGTGCCTGCGTAAGGAACCCTTTCGGTAATCAGCGCGACAGCTGTCAAATAGAGCGAGGCCCCTGTAAGCGGTATTGCCATAATATTGGTGATGAGAAAATAAGCGGGAAAACTTCCGAAATATAAAAAGGCTATGACACCGGTGGTCATTTGGCAGCTTAGACTAATACATACGGTGTTCCATATTTTTTCCAGAAGTAGTATACGGGTATGCATCAATCTTTTTATCATCGGATAAATGGTAAAAATTGAGAATACGGCAAAAAATGAGAGCTGAAATCCTATCTCTCGTGGTGCCTCAGGGTTGAAAATGGTGATTATAAGCGCACTGGCTGCGAGAGAGGTGAGACCGTCCCTGTCGGAATAGCGCCATCCGGACAATTCGTGAATATTAATCATCAGTACTGCTCTGAAGATGGAGGAGCTCAGTCCGGTGATGATGGCAAAACCCCATAGCAACAGCACTATTATAAGACTCTTGAGTCGCTTAGCTGCTATGGATCCGCCAATGAAAAAGAGCATCAGCTCCACTAGTTTGTAAATGATGCCGACGTGGAGTCCCGAGAGTGCCAGGAGGTGCATCGCTCCGCTTTTTCGATAATTTTCCCTCAGTTCCCGACTTATGTCGCTTTTGTCGCCGATCGTCAATGCACGTACTATCGCCAGTTCTTCCCCTTCGCTTAATATTTTACCCAGTGATGCTGAAAAATCCTCTTTGAGAGCGGCCGCTGCAAGTCTGATTGCAGATTCTTCGCTTCGGGTAGGAATTCTGGAGATTTGGACTGTGGCAGCTCCGAGCAGAAACAGCGTCGCAACAATTATTATCCTGTTCTGATCTATAAGCGCCATCGTAGCGCAAACAATTGCTGATATAAAGAATAGGGCAGGTGGCAGAGTCATCCATCCTCCAAACAAATCGCCCGCAATAAAGGCGAGCGAACAGAAAAAAAGTCTTCTACCTTTCCACATATTCCTTCCCGCTATGTTTCGGATTGCAATGTACAATTATTTTTTGAAAGGTCGCCCATAATGACTACTTTTGCCGGATAAATCCGACAACAATAACCAGATATATATTATGATAATACTTGTACTAAATTGCGGAAGTTCCTCTTTAAAATATCAGGTGCTTGATATGAGGAGCGACAATGACTATTCACTCCTGGCTAAAGGCCTTGTAGAACGTATCGGTGAGCCTATGGGTATTTATAACCACCAGTTACCGGGTAAAGATAAAATTACCGTGGAAAAACCGGTAGCCAACCACACTGTCGGTATTTCCAAAGTGCTCGAACTGCTCACTGACAAATCACTCGGAGTTATCTCTTCACTCGAGGAAATAGAGGCTGTAGGCCACAGGGTGGCACACGGTGGAGAGTATTTTTCAGGCAGTGCTGCAGTTGATGATGACGCAATTGCGAAGATTGAGAAGTGCGGCGAACTCGCTCCTCTTCACAATCCCGCCAACCTGCTCGGTATTCGTGCCGTGCAGTCCCTTATGCCGGAAATTCCCCAGGTGGCTGTGTTCGATACATCATTCCATCAGACTATTCCCGACTATGCATACATGTACGCAATCCCTTATGAGTACTATCAGAAATATAAGATCCGTCGCTACGGATTTCATGGTACCAGTCACAAGTTTGTAGCAAAGAAGGCCTGCAACCTCGTAGGCTTGGATATTTCCAATTCAAAAATCATCACTT
>JAGONS010000033.1 GCA_017992915.1 Bacteroidales bacterium
TCTCCGAATAATTCCATTCCCCATTCTCATTTGAATAGAATCGGTGATAGATGTGATTGTCCCTATATGTCAATTTTGCTCCGGCTGATAGTGTGCCGGAACTGATCTTTTGTTTAAAGTCTGCTTGAAATGAGGTTATGAAGGGGCTTCCTCCTGAATCGGAACGACCTATTTCAGCTCCTTCCAGGAAATAGTAGGAGGGTCTGTGTCCCCATGTTCTGGATATGGAACCGCTAATAGTCAGATCAGCTGTGTCCGGCTTTATGATATGTCTATATGATATGTTTCCTTCTATGTTTTCCCTGTTCCATGTAACGTCTTTGCGCCTTTTCTCCTTACTCTCTATTCCCGCCTTAATGTATTTATTATCCAAGTCTTGCTTTATATTATGTCTTGGCAGCATGGATTTTAGGTCAATGCTAAGGATGTTCTTTTCGTTAATTCTTAAGTCAGTACCGACTCCCAAATTATTGTTGTACACATATCTTGTGGCTTTCATCTGCTGGTAGGTCTGGTTGCCATTTTCGTGTATCAGGCGATTTAAGGTCGTATTGACGATATCGTCTTCATACTTTGTGTTATAATTGAATCTCCACGAAGTTTTGGGTTTGGTATATGACAGGCCCAGATTGCCTGTTACAAAGTGGTTGAAGCCGTAGTTTGCTGAAATTACCCCGCTAAATCCTTTTACAACACTTCTTTTGGAGACTATGTTTATGATACCACCGGTTCCTTCAGAGTCATAGGAGGCATCGGGGCTGGTAATTATTTCAATGTTTTTGATATTAGCTGCCGGAATCACAGCAAGATCACCGACTGTTGTGGGAACTCCATCCAAAAGTACGAGGATATTTCTGTTGCCTCTGATTGAAATGGCATCACCTACCAGTGTCACAGATGAAGATGTACGGAGTATGTCGAGAGCAGTTCCTGTTTCGAAACTTATATTTGCAGAAGCATGGATTACTGTATGCTCCACCGAGGACTTGGCTGCATCCATCTTAGCGGTCACAACAGCTTCGCCAAGAAGAACTGCATCTTCTTTTATAATTATCTTGTCCAGGTTTATTGATGACCTCTCCGGCTTGAAACGAACCTCTGTCTTGGCGTATCCTATGAATTCTATTACAAGCAGATGTTCGTCAGCGCTTCGGTTTATTTTGAATGAAAAGTCCCCATTCTCACCCGTCAAAGTGCCTGTCAGCAGTTTTCCCGATTCATATGCAACGACGGATGCATATTGCACAGGTAAATTATTGTTGTCGACAACCGTTCCACTTACCGTACATGAAGTTTGACCGTGACTCACAAGATGGGTGAAAACCAGAAAAGTTAAAATTACTATGAATTTGAGTTTGTTTGTCATTTTAGATGGGACAAATATGGGATTTTTTACCAATTATCAAAAGATATTCAATTAGGCATTATACTTTTTTTGTCGAAGTTGTCGCAACTTCGAAATGCTTCTTCACAGATAAAAGAGCTTACCCATCGGCAAAGTCTTATTATCTATCTGCAAGATTGTGTTAGTATTAGACTTTGTGATTGCCCCAAGAGTTTAATTACAGCTATGGCGAAATTATGCTTTTTATTTTGTAAGGTGCCGTCGGTTAACTATATATGATTAAACTTCCTGCCGCACTTAGTGCATTGATGATTGACATTTTGGTATTTGCTTACAATCATCAGGGCAATGCTGGAGAGGATCATCACTATTGCGATGATATCGAGGGACTGAGAACGAATGTTTAAATTCCTGGAATAGACAAAATATAGTCCGGGAATCAGGAATAAAAGGATGGAAAGCAGTATGACAAGTTTGGTATACTTGTGTCGGGGAATGAGTTCGACCTCTTCGCTGCCGCATTTTGGACACAAGGGTTTCGGACCCTCAATATTATCTTTGATAATGGGATCAATTAACTCCAGTGCCCTATCATAATCCTTTTCAAGTACATATATGGAAATACCCGGAATTGGACCGTAGGCTCCGGGTCGTTTATCTACAGTTTCATCATGTTGACGATATGCAATACTATTAGCATCAAGTACATTGACTATTCTGTTTGCGACAATTCCATTTTTGCATTTATATATCAATATCTCTTTCATAGCTTGGTTGTGATTTAATTCTTGTACTTGACGCTGTCAATTTTACCTGATGATAATAATTCATCAGATTGTCAGACTACTAAATAGGTGACTCGTTTTAGAACCTTAGTGCAAGTGTAAATCCGACTGTGGGCTGCATTGTGTTGCCCATTTGTATGCAGTTTACCGATGGATATAGGTCGAGGTTAAATGAGTAAACTTGTTTCAAATCCTGTTCGTACATATTTTTTACCTTGGCTATCCTTACGGCATCGACAATGCTCCAAATATTCAGTCCTACAGCAGCTGCAGAACAAATCGCGGCTATCCCCAGCGGCCATGCTTCCTCTTCATAATAATAACCTGCATAAACACCCGCATGAAAAGATATGGCAGCAGCACTCATTAGTGCCATATTGCCAAAGAATTTGCCCAATCCTCGTCCCCACTCTCCAAGGATACATTCTCCAAGTCCGGGGATGAAAAATGATGCCACACCACACCAGCCGGGATTAAAATCACTCGATGATGAAGTGTAATCTTTATGGTTATATAAGTGTTTAAGCTCATTATACTTCATGCCCGGTCTAATGTCATAAAGAGGCTCCCTACCTGAATAATAGGGACTTGGCATCACTTTTTGAGAGAATACCTCACTTCTGCCTGACTCGTAATGAATCATGATAATGTCGGATTTCCATACGGTATATATAACACCATCGGGCTCGTCGTACAACCTGTACTTGACTTCATCCATGGTGATTTCAAGCACTTTTGCCTTAATCTCATCTCCGTTTTTCATGATTACGAAGTCCTGAGCGTTTGCTAAACTCATAGATGCGATTATGACGATGAGGGATAAAAATATTTTTTTCATAATAAAAATTTTAATTTTCAATTAATTATTACACCACTAATCAGTAGTCCTTTTTAAAACTGTAACGCAAGGGTAAATCCTACTGTGGGCTGAATGGTGTTGCCCATTTGTATGAAGTTTACTGAAGGATGCAGGTCGAGGTTAAATGAATAAGTTCGCCTCAAATCCTGCTCGTACATATTCTTTACCTTGGCTATTCTAACGGCATCGACAATACTCCAAATATCCAGTCCTACCGCACCCACATAGCTAACTGCTGCAACTGCAAGATGCCATCCTTTAGCATTCTCACCATGACTTGCCCTTTCACATATGCTGCCGGCAGTTACAAGAACAACGCTACCGCAGAATTTGCCTACACCACGTTTCCATTCTCCATTTATACTCTCTCCAAGACCGGGAATGAGAAATGATGCGATTCCCGTCCAACCCGGCTTATATCGGTCACGTGCTGATGGAGTATAGTCTTTATGGTTATATATTTTTTTAAGTTCCTTATATTTCATATCCGGTTTAATATCAGCAACAGGCTCTCTGTCTGAAGAATAAGTATCAGACATTGATGTCTGGTTGAAGATTTCATTTCGACCCGATTCATAGCGAATCATAACAATATCGCTCTTTTTTACGGTATAAACAACACCATTGGGCTCATCGTATAGCCTGTACTTAACCTCATCAGAAGTGATTTCAAGTACTTTAGCCTTAATATCTTCGCCATTTGTCTTTGTTACGAGATCCTGAGCGTTTGCAATACTCATGGATACGACTATGGCCATGATAGAGTAAATTATTTTTTTCATGATTTGAATATAAATGTTGCAGAATTCTTAAAAAACTGACTCTAGGTTAATAATTAAGTAAATTTAAAGTACATTCAGCGTTGGCTAATTCGCCTGCCGTCGAGAGGCTTCCACTACAAAACTTCCGGCAAATTTATATAAATATGGTAGAATAACGAGTAAAAGTTGGTTAAATTGTGGTGCTCTGTTAGTTTTTACAATGGCCGTCAAATGATTTCATTCCGAGAGCATGACCACATTTTTACTCTGCGCAATAACGGGTATTTCCTTTAAATCAGTGGGATTTATTATCTTTGCAACTCAAATAAGTAAATGTTTAGTTTAATTAGGAATGCAATTATGAGGAAAATTACTGACGACGTTATCTACATAGGTCTTGATGACTTTGATATAGACCTTTTTGAAAGCCAGTACAAAGTGCCGCAAGGCGTTTCCTATAACTCTTACCTTATTCTGGATGAGAAAATAGCCATATTGGATACGGCAGATGCCGGAAAAGGGGAGGAGTGGGAGACAAATTTGAAAAAAGCTCTCGGAGAAAGGAAACCTGACTATCTGGTCGTTCATCACCTTGAGCCCGACCATTCTTCTATGATTGCAAGAGTGCTTGAAATATATCCTGATATTCGGATTGTAACAGGAGCCAGAGCTGCCAAGATGATTCCGCAGTTCTTCAATACTCCCGATATCGGTAGCCGCTGCATCGAAATGAAGGAGGGGGATGTTCTGGATTTGGGAAAACACAAACTCCACTTCTATGCGGCACCAATGGTGCATTGGCCTGAAGTGATGGTTTCATTTGATGAGTTTGATGGAGCACTTTACAGCGCTGATGCTTTCGGCAAATTCGGGGCACTCTCGAAGTTCGGATTCTATAGCAGTGAAGATCCCGATTGGTCTGAAGAGGCAAGACGCTATTATATCAATATCGTAGGTAAATATGGTGCTCAAGTTCAGAATCTCCTTAAAAAAGCCTCTGCTCTGCCCATAAAGAGCATTCGCCCGCTCCACGGCCCGATTATAAATGAAGATTTGGGGAAATATATTAAACTCTACGATATCTGGAGCAGTTATTCTCCCGAATCAAAGGGCATAATGATAGCTGTTGCTTCCATTTACGGCGGTACTATGAAAGCGGCGGAAAAGCTGAAAGAGTTGCTTGAGTCTAAGGGTGCGGAAAATGTGTTTACCAGAGATTTATGCCGTACTGACATTTCCCGCAATGTCTCTGATGCTTTCCGCTATGACAAACTGGTCCTTGCAGCCTCTTCTTACGACAATGGGCTCTTTACTCCCATGTACAATTTCCTTCATATCCTTCAGATTAAATGTTATGCAGGGCGTACCGTGGGTATCATAGAAAACGGCTCATGGGCACCTTCCGCAGCAAGAGTAATGAATGAAATGCTCTGTCAGATGTCAAATCTGACGATAGTAGAGCCTGTCGTTACGATCAGAAGCCGGATGAAAAGCACAGACTATCCTGCCCTCGAGCACCTTGCCGACGCATTATTGTAAGGACTAAGGTCTTAGGGTGTAAAGGAAAGGATTATTCAACATAGAGTATCAGTCCCTTAAGATACTCTCCTTCCGGATGGAAAATATTGACGGGGTGATCGGCCGGTTGATTTAGTCGGTCGAGAATCTTGACATTGCGTCCCGTTTCTGCTGCAGCGGAAAATATGGTAAGAGCGAAAGAGTTGCTGTCTACTACCTGTGAGCAGCTGAAAGTAAAGATAATACCTCCCGGTGCTACTTTGGAAATGGCTGCGGCATTGAGTCTCTGATAGCCTCTGAGTGCATTTCTGATTGCGCCTCGGTGTTTGGCGAATGCAGGAGGGTCCACAATCATCATATCATATTTTCCAAACGGGGAATTTTTGACGAAGTCAATGGCATCCTCACAGAAAGAATGATGGTTGGGGAAAGCGTTGAGGGCCACATTCCTCTCCATCATCGCAACCGCTTTGGCCGAACTATCCACAGAATCCACACTTATGGCTCCTCCTGCAAGCGCATAGATGGAAAAGCCTCCCGTATAAGAGAAGAGATTGAGCACATTGCGTCCGGCAGCATACCTCTCCACAAGTGACCTGTTCTCCCTCTGGTCGAGGAAGAAACCGGTCTTCTGCCCCTCCTCCCAGTTGACTATGAACTTGTGTCCATTCTCCGTTACAATCCCTTCGCGTTCATCGGCAAAGTCCTTATTACGATAAAGAAAACCATCGTTGAGGTCAAGTCCGGCATTGAATGGCGCTGTCCCCGAGCTCTTGTCATAAACTGCCTTGAGCTCCTTCCCATAAACCTCTCTTAGGGCATCGGAAATCTTATCCAATGAGAGAAACATTCCGACCGAATGTGCCTGAACCACCGCTACCCCGTTGTACCAATCCACTACCAGACCTGGGAGCATATCTCCCTCTCCGTGCACCAGACGATAGCAATTGGTGTTTTTCAGCGACAGGGAGAGTCTATGCCTGTATGCAGCGCCGATCCTCTCCTTCCAGAAATCAGGGGAGAGTGCAGCATCGTCAAAACTCAGCACCCGCACAGCTATTGAGCCTATCTGGAAATGTCCGTACCCAAGACATTCGCCGCTTTGGCTGATGATGGATACGATATCCCCTTCATAAGGTTCGCCTTCGATGCGTGATATGGCGCCGGAAAAGAGCCAGGGGTGGCGTCGCAGGAGGGATTCCTCCCGCCCTTTTTTGAGGTGGATGCGTGTCATATTTCGTTCCCTTGGAGTGAAGGTTTGGGACAGGCAAGGAGTTTTTTGTACATTTTGACACAGACCCATGCATCAGTGGCTGCGTAGAGTTGCTGAGCGGGGGCTAGTTTGGCCGCCTCCCAGTTGGAGAGTTGCTGCGCCTTGGAGATTCTTTTTCCGAGTATTATGGCTGCCAACTTACGTACGCTTTTCTCGAGTATGCCGTATTGCTCTACGAAGTCCTGCAAATCTATGAATCTATGCGGCTCGAACTCTCTGTAATGTTGTAGTCCTCTGATATCATCCGTGGTGGCTGCCCCCACTTTGGTGATTTCCGGGTCTGATAAGATATCTGCCAGCTCCTGCGGGAGGCCGATCTTCTGCACCCTGAACAGATAAGCTTTCGTCTCGCTGGAGAGTTGCAGCAATGCTGTGGAATTGCGTGGGGTATTGGCGTGGAAATTTGGTTTGGTTTCGGTGTCAAAGCCGATGAAGATTTGTCCCCTCAGGTGCTTAATGGCCTCTGCGTACTTCTTTCCGGTAGTCGATATCACACTGATTTCACCTGGAAATGAAATGATTTCAAGGCAATCTATCTCTTCAGGTGTAATGAATTCGCTCAACATTGTTAGAGTGTCGGATATATAAGTTCGTAGGAATAGGGCAGCAGTGACTTGATACGCAGGAGGTTGTTGCTGTCTATATTGCTCTTTGAGAAGGGAACCTGTTTGGTTGTTATCTCTTGTGAATCCACATCCCTGCCATATTTGAACTCGTATGTGAGTTTGCCGTCCGGAGTCAGGTATTTGCTGTCGAGAAATCCGTCAGGGACGGAAATGTATCCATTGACCTTCTGATCCCCGATACGCAGGGCAAGGTTGCCATCTTCGCGAAGAGTATTATAACACTCGATTGCGGTATAGACCGCGGGATCTATGAAAATGAAATCATCCGCAATAAGATGCTTGTAGAGATATTGGTTCTCGACTTTGATATTTCTGAGTTCGCTTATGACCTGATGGAGTGTCTCTATCAGGAAAGGATAGTGGGTACAACCCAGTATGACGGCTCTCAGAGGTGCTGTTGAGCCGCTAAGACGATGTTTTTCCAGGAGTGAAACGAGGTTAAAACGTGCATAGTTGACGGCATCGTTGAGCTGAATATCTCTGTAGCGTCCTTGTATATCCCTTCTGTAAAGCATTCTGTTGCCTGAAAAGTCAAAATTGTAAATCCTCATCAGATTGATGTCAAGCGAATCATCTCCCCGTCCGATACGAGGACCTCTGTAGGAATCACGAGGTGTATAAAGAGTGGGATTTACAAAATCCGGCTCGCTGTCAACCGCTTCGGCAAATCCATACCCTTTCTGATTTACAACCGTTACATTTGTCTTAATGCCGCGTTCTGCCATCATCTCTTCGATAGTGCGCTGATATGCACCTGAGGCAATTGTGCCGGGTGTCGCAAGTACTCCAATGGCGAAAGGTTCATCACCGTCACTTACATTTAACCGGTCAAAAGTTGCCTTTACGCCGGCATTAATCACGCCAATTACCTTGACACCGGTGTTGCTTTTCTCCAGCAGTGAGGTGATATCTTTCAGGCCGTAAGCTGTAGCTGTGTTGCAGGCAATAACGATGATTTTTACGCGGGGTTTAATTCCATCGGATTCCCTGTTGTATTGAGTTTCGTAATAGTTGTCATCCAAAAGGAAAAGCGCATCCTTGATTACCAGTTCCCTAAGATAATCACTCTTGCCTTCGGCGTCATAATTGCCGTAGGGCATATTGGCCTGGTCGGCGAGATATATGAAATGTTCGCCGGCAAAGTCGAGAATGTCATCATCTCCCATTTGGCCGGTAATGTTGTCAAAAACATCGAGAGAGATAATTTTTTCGAGGACTGTCAATCCCCCCGTACCGGAATCGAAGACTCCGATGGGGAGCATCTTGAGGTCTTCGGGATATTCTTCAAAATTTCCATAAAAAACGGAGGTGCTGTCGTAGAGAGCTCTGTCAACTATGGGCAGATTGATGGCCGTCTGCCGGACATTTTTCTTACATGAACATAATGCCGCAGAGAGTGTGAGGATGATAATCAGTGCTTTTTTCATAATTATCTTCTATAGTTGAATTTTCCGTACTCCGAAATTATTTCGACCTCAGCCTGTGGAGCTTTTTCCACCCTTCCGACGATACGCGCCTCTATCCCGAACTCTTCGGAAATGGAGATGATATCTTGTGCAATCTCTTTCGGAACATATAGTTCCATCCTGTGCCCCATATTGAATACCTTGTAAATCTCACTCCATGGTGTCCCGGATTCCTGCTGGATAGTCCTGAAGAGCACCGGTGCAGGGAAGAGATTGTCCTTGATTACTTTGAGTCCCTCGATGAAATGGAGCACCTTGGTCTGGGCACCGCCCGAACAATGCACCATACCGTGGATTTGCGGACGATGCCTTTCTAGCACCTTTTTTATTACCGGCGCATAGGTGCGGGTAGGAGAGAGTACCAGTTTACCGTAGGTGAGTCCGGTTTCAGGTTCGATATCGGTAAGGGCTTTGCTACCGCAATATACATATTTTTCATCGACGGAGTTGTCGAAACTTTCGGGATATTTAATGGCGATGGAGTGTTCAAACACATCGTGGCGAGCGGAGGTAAGTCCATTACTGCCCATTCCGCCATTGTATTCCTCTTCGTAAGTGGCTTGTCCGAAGGATGCCAGTCCCACCACCACATCACCGGCACAGATATGAGCATTGTCTATAACATCGCTGCGGCGCATACGGGCGCAAACGGTACTGTCCACTATCACGGTCCGCACCAAATCTCCTACATCTGCAGTCTCTCCGCCGGTGAGCAGTAGCCCGATGCCGAGATCGGCCATTTTCCCGACAAATTCCTGTGAGCCGCCTATCAGTTCACTGATTACCTCTCCGGGTATCAGTCTTTTGTTACGCCCGATAGTAGAGGAGAGCAAAATGTTATCCGTGGCCCCAACACATAGCAGGTCGTCCGTATTCATCACTATCGCATCTTGGGCGATACCCTTCCAGACGCTCATATCGCCTGTTTCTTTCCAATAAATGTAGGCCAGGGAACTCTTGGTGCCTGCTCCATCTGCGTGCATTACTACGCAATATTCCGGATCATGACCCAGATAATCGGGTACAATCTTACAGAATGCTTTCGGAAAAAGTCCCTTGTCCATGTCGGCGATAGCTTTATGCACATCTTTCTTGGACGAGGAAACCCCTCTTGCAGCATATCTGTTGGCTTCAGTATTGTTCATATTAAAAAAATATTTGGTCTACTATCTGTAGAAAAGCAATTCTCTGTATTTGTTTTCTGCAACTGCCGGTGCTCTCTCAGCTTTTTGAATTATATTCTACAAAATTACTTGTTTTATTGAAACAATCCCTCTTTTT
Source organism: Bacteroidales bacterium (assembly GCA_017992915.1). Classification (GTDB taxonomy): domain Bacteria; phylum Bacteroidota; class Bacteroidia; order Bacteroidales; family UBA932; genus Cacconaster. Next base: position 9,915 of record JAGONS010000033.1, read on the forward strand.
TGCTATTTTTGTTTTCTTTAATAAAGTACAACATTATGCGTATAAGACTAATTGCCGCCTTTTTGCTTTTCCCGGGGCTTGTTTTTTCCCAGAACCGGGTGCAGAATTACATTAACAGACAACTCAAAACCGACTCTCTCTTTATCAATGCCGCAGTCGCCATTCTTGCTGTGGACGAAAACGGAAAAGATATCGCCTCCTGGAATGGGGAGATGCCATTGCTGACCGCTTCCACCATGAAGACCATTACCACGGGAGTGGCTATCGAAGTGCTCGGTCCTGACTTCAAATTCTCCACAAAGGTGGCTTATGACGGTCATATTATGGATGACGGTACTCTTAATGGTGATCTGTATATTGTCGGGGGAGGTGATCCAACACTCGGTTCTCAGGATGAAATCGCATATCCTATAGATTCCATTTTCGGTATATGGGCAGATGCAATAGCTGAAGCCGGCATCAAACGCATTAATGGCAGCATCATCGGTGATGATCGTTTCTTCATTGATGAGAATATACCCGACAGCTGGGCCTATGGCAACCTTGGCTATTATTATGGCAGCGGCCCTTCAGGACTCTCTTATGCTGAAAACCTCAGCCGTTTTGAGATTGAACCGGGAGCAACAGTAGGTGATCCTGTTAAAATCACTCCGCTTCCTCCGTATTCGCCTAAAATGACCTATATCAACCAAGTTGTTACCGGGCCGGAACAGAGTCGTGACGGCACCGAATATTATGTCACCAACCTTGCTCCGGTTGGCAAATTTGTGGGCACTTATGCGGTGGATATGCCCAAGAGAGTAATTACACGTTCCAACAGGTTCGGACCTTCAACCTGTGCAGGTGCTTTCGACACTTTCCTTTCCGGCAAAGGCATTCCTTCTCGTGGAGTAAATGATGTGGCTTCGCTCAGGCAGATGGGCATCGCCGTTCCCGATCAGGACAAACTCACTTATCTGGTGGAAACCTTTTCTCCCGAATTGATTGAGATAATCAATGTAACTAATACCATCAGCAACAACTTTTTTGCCGAGACCATGCTGAAGATGCTCGGTAAGGTGCTCGTTGACAATTCCTATTTTTATGCCTCTACAGAGGCTGTAGAGCAGTATCTCCAGGACCATGGTGTAGACACTTACGGACTTTGCCAGGATGATGGCAGCGGTCTTTCCAGAGAAAACTATGTTTCTCCAAGATTCTTCACAAATTTTTATACTTATAAAGAACAAAGTGCTACATTTGACCAATACTTTGAGAGTTTCCCGGGTCCCGGTCGTCCCGGTACACTTGAGGGGGTGCTAAAGGGGGAAAAAGAGGAAATTAAGGAGATCATCAGGGCCAAAAGTGGATCTTTGTCGAGTGTGAGATGTTATGCAGGCTATGTAAAGACGAAAAAGGGTCACATTAAGTTTGCCATTCTGGTCAACAATTTTGATTGTCCCACAAATGCAGTTCAGCCAAAAATCGAAGGATTTATGCGTGAACTTGCAAAGTATGGCAGGGGCAATCGCAGATAGATATATAAACGAATAATTTAATAACAATAACATTTTTTTAAACATGCTAACACTATCCGAAAAAGCCAAAAAGATGCCGGCTTCCCCTATCAGGAAGCTAGTTCCTTATGCTGACGCAGCGAAAAAAAGAGGCATTAAAGTCTATCACCTCAACATCGGCCAGCCCGACATTCCCTCTCCTAAAGAGGCACTTGACGCTGTAAAAAACAACCAGCTCAAACTTGTAGCTTATCCCAACTCAGCAGGCAACAAGAGCCTTCTCGAAGGACTTGTGAAATATTACAAGGGGATCAATATCGACATCGATACATCTTGCATAAACATCACCAACGGTGGTAGCGAGGCACTCCAGATTGCACTTGCAGCTACTTGCAACCCCGATGACGAGGTAATCGTGTTCGAACCTTTCTACACCAATTACAACACATTTGCTCTGCAAAATGATGTTGTATTCAAACCCATTACCACAAAGATAGAAGAGGGCTTCGCACTTCCTCGGATGTCAGAGGTTGAGAAGAAAATCACTCCCAGGACTAAAGGTATTCTCATCTGCAACCCGGGCAACCCCACAGGATGTCTCTATTCAAAAGAGGCCTTAATGGAGCTTGGTGCAATTGCCAAAAAGCACCAGCTTTTTATCTATACTGACGAGGTATATCGTGAGTTCTGCTATACTGACGAGCCTCACTTTTCCTGTATGCATATTCCGGGACTAGAAGAGAATGTAATCCTTATCGACTCCGTTTCCAAGAGATACAGTCTTTGCGGTGTAAGAATCGGCTTTATCGTATCAAAAAACAAAGAGGTAATGAAGGCCGTACTTCGTTTTGCTCAGGCACGTCTCTGCTCGCCTGCATATGGCCAAATTGCTGCTGAGGGTGCTCTGGATGCTCCTGCAGAGTACTTCAAAAAAGTTCGCGACGAATATATACATCGCCGCGATGTTCTCCTTGAGGGGCTTAATAAGATTAAAGGTGTAGTGGTTCCAAAACCTATGGGAGCATTCTATGTAGTAGCACAACTTCCCGTTGATGACAGTGACAAGTTTGCACAATGGCTACTCGAAGAGTTTGAGTATGAAGGCCAGACGGTGATGGTAGCTCCTCTTGCAGGTTTCTATGCCACCAAGGGACTTGGCACCAATCAGATCCGTATGGCATACGTGCTCAAGGAGGAGGACCTTAAGGCTGCACTTAAGTGCCTTGAAATTGCTCTGGAAAAGTATCCCGGTAGAGTGAAATGATTTCTTCAGGATTATTATCAATGGAAATAGAGGTGACTGAGTTCACCTCTTTCCTATTTAGGTACTCATAATGCGAAAAAACAATAAAAAGGCATGTTTTTTGCTGGACACTTTTCGACTAATTTTTAATAATTATAAACAACGCCAAAACAACAATTTTATGAAAAAGAAATGGATTTGCACAGTATGCGGATATATTCACGAAGGTCCCGAACCCCCTGAGAAATGCCCTATCTGCGGTGTACCTGCTTCCAAATTCAAGGAGATGGAAGAGAAAAAAGATGGTCTCGTATGGGCCGATGAACACAAGATCGGAATAGCGAAAGGCTGTGACGAGGAGATCTGGAATGGTTTAAAGGACCACTTTACGGCTGAATGCGGTGAAGTCGGGATGTATCTTGCAATGAGTCGTCAGGCTGACAGGGAAGGTTATCCCGAGATAGCGGAGGCTTACAAGCGCATCGCTTGGGAAGAGGCCGAACATGCAGCTAAATTTGCAGAACTCATCGGTGAGGTGGTATGGGATACAAAGACCAACCTTAAAAAACGAATGGAAGCCGAGGCAGAAGCCTGCGCTGACAAAAAGCGTATCGCTGATAAGGCAAAGAAACTCAATTATGACGCCATACATGACACGGTCCATGAGATGTGCAAAGACGAAGCACGTCACGGACAGGCGTTTGAAGGACTATATAAAAGATACTTTGGAAAATAATAAAATTAAAGGGTTCGAATTTTTCGAACCCTTTAATTTTAGGTGTGATTTAAACTTATTCAGTAATAATCTAGTTCGATTCTGACATGAACCCCGAAAGTTAGACAAAAAACTTTCGGGGTTTTGTTATGCGTAAAAAACACAGTTATTCGGACAGATTGAAGTACATGTTGATGCTAGAAGATGGATATAGTTATAACTATATTCAA
>JAGONS010000034.1 GCA_017992915.1 Bacteroidales bacterium
GAGTAGAGTGTAGTGTGTAGTAGGGTAGTTGGGAGTTCTGAATAGGGAGTGAGGAGTATTTAGCGGGGGGGGAGTAATGAGTAATTATAAATAAGCCAACAGCTAACGGCCAATAGGAAAGCCAAGAGCCAACGGCCAATGGCTAATAGCAAACATATAGAGAGTGGCCTGAAAGGTTGCTCTCTTTGATTAAAATAAATAGGTGAAAATATTTTCCAGAATTAAAAAGGGCTTTTCAGCTATCCCTGAGCGCACACAATTGGTGTTGCTCTCATTTGTAGTGGGACTTGGGTGCGGTTTTGCTGCCGTATTGCTCAAGACTTTGATTAAATGGATCCATCACGGTTTGACTTTTTGGTTTACCAAACCCTCCGATGCATACCTTTATCTCATTTATCCCGGCATAGGAATGTTGCTTTCATTCCTTTTTGTCAGATATTTTGTCAAGGACGATATCAGTCACGGAGTTACCAAGGTTCTGCTTTCTATTTCACGCAATGAGTCGCGCATAAAACCTCACAATACCTGGACTTCGATAATGGCAAGTTCTGTCACCATCGGATTCGGCGGTTCGGTCGGTGCCGAGGCGCCTATAGTATATACCGGTGCGGCGATAGGATCTAATGTGGGCAGGAGCATGGGCATGTCCTATAAAAATATGACTATTTTGCTAGGATGTGGAGCTGCTGGTGCTGTGGCGGGTATTTTCAAGGCTCCGCTGGCCGGAGTGCTTTTTACTTTGGAAATATTGCTTTTCAATATTTCGATGACCTCTATACTGCCGTTATTGATTTCCGCAATTACGGCAACGGTGGTTTCATATATTTTTCTGGGTGATGCAGTAGCTATTGCCAATACCATTGAAACCTTTTCAATGGGCAACCTGCCCTATTATTTCATTCTGGGTATATTTTGCGGCATAATATCACTCTATTTTATCAGGACCTCCCTGAGAGTTGAGGACAAGATGAGGCGTATAAGTAAGCCAATAAATCGCTGGATTGTGGGAGCAATCTCGATGGGTGTTTTGGTATTTCTTTTTCCGCCCCTTTATGGAGAAGGTTACGATTCCCTTACGTTGATGCTCAATAATAATCCCATTGAGATGGCGGGCGGCATCATCGGTGAACGTGTTTTGGCCAATAAATGGGCAATACTCCTCTTTTTCACGGCAATTCTGCTGGTAAAGGTATATGCTACCGCCTTTACAAATGCAGGAGGAGGAGTCGGCGGTACTTTCGGCCCGACTCTTTTTACCGGAGGTATAGCGGGATTTGTACTTGGCCGTTTCATCAATCTTACCGGCATCCATGTTATTCCTGAGGCTAATTTTGTACTTGTGGGTATGGGTGGTCTAATGGCAGGAGTGATGCAGGCACCCATGACTGCCATCTTTCTAATTGCGGAGATGACCGGCGGATATGACTTGCTGATACCGCTTATCCTAACCTCCGCTATCTCATTTGCCACTATCCGTTTGGTAGAGCAGTATTCAATTTACACAAAGCGTATTGCACAGCAGGGAGATTTGCTCACCCATGACAGCGACAGGGCCGTACTTACATTGCTCAAGACATCGGATCTTATCGAAACAGATTTTTCTACAATCGGCTTCAATAGTACTCTGGGAGATCTGGTCAAGGTGATTGCCACTTCAAAGCGCAATATTTTCCCGGTCGTGGATCATTATAACCAGTTTCAGGGAATTGTCTTTCTGGATGATGTGAGGAAGATTATGTTTGACCAAAGCCAGTATGAGAGCGTTCAGATACCTACTATAATGAAAAACGCCCCTGCCATTGTTTATTACGATGAAAAGATGGATAGCGTTATGAATAAATTTGAACTTACTCAGGCCTGGAATCTTCCGGTGGTTGACAGGAATAACAAGTACCTCGGATTTGTCTCCAAATCCAAGATTTTCTCTTCCTACAGAGAGCAATTGCAACAGGTTTCCCATGACTAAACTCTATCTCGACCATATTGCAGAGACGATGAATGTCAAAATTTGGCAAATCGAAAACTGCATCTCACTGTTCGAGGAGGGTGCTACCATTCCCTTCATCAGCAGATATCGTAAAGAACGCACAGGTGCTTTGGACGAGACCCAGGTAGCTGAGGTCAGACATTGGTATCTCCGTTTCGAAGAACTCGAAAAACGCAAACAAGCTATCCTTAAGAGTATCGAGGAGCAGGGAAAACTCACTGACTCACTTCGCGAACAGATAGAGTTGCTCATTGACCCTCAGGTTCTGGAGGATATTTATCTCCCTTATCGTCCGAAAAGACGTACAAGGGCTTCAATTGCTAAAGAAAAGGGACTCGAACCCCTTGCAGAGGCTATATTCAACATCAAATGTGACGACCCGCAAAGTATTTCGCAAAAATATATTGGTGATCAGGTGACTTCAGATGAAGAGGCTCTCGCCGGAGCAAATGATATCATGGCCGAGTGGATAAGCGAGTCGCAACCTGTTCGTGCGGACCTCCGTGACCTCTACTCAAGATGGGGTCGGGTGGTCACCAAAGTCTCCAAGGGGAAAGAGGAGAGTGAGGAGGCATCCAAGTACCGCAATTACTTTGACTTTTCGGAACGCCTCGACAGGATACCTTCACATCGTTTGCTCGCCATTCTAAGGGCTTCTTCCGAAGAGATAGTAAGTGTCAGGGTAGATGTGAAGAGTGATTACGCAATTGAACGCATCTCAAGACGCGTGTATCAGGGCAAACGCAAACCCTCACCCTCAGTGCGCGAACTATTGGATGCCGCCGTGGAGGATTCCTATAAGCGTTTGCTCCATCCATCGATTGAAAATGAATCCCTCTCTGCAGCTAAGGAGAAGGCTGATCTCGACTCTATCCGTGTTTTCGGAGAGAATCTCCGCCAACTACTACTGGCTCCGCCGGTTGGTGAGAAGCGTACCCTTGCCATAGATCCGGGCTTCAGAACCGGTTGCAAGGTGGTTTGCCTCGATGCACAGGGAGCATTGCTGCACAACGATACCATATTTCCCCATCCTCCCAACAACGAGAAGATTGCTTCCATGAAGAAGATTTCCCATTTGGTGGAGGCCTACAAGATAGAGGTTATCGCCATCGGTAATGGCACTGCCGGTCGTGAGACAGAGGCCTTTATCAAGAAAATCGCACTTCCTAAGGGTGTGAGAGTCTATTCGGTCAGCGAAGATGGCGCTTCGGTCTATTCAGCCTCTGAGATTGCGAGGGAGGAGTTTCCGGATTATGATGTTACTGTCAGGGGTGCTGTTTCCATTGGCCGTCGTCTCATGGATCCCTTGGCGGAATTGGTCAAAATTGACCCCAAGTCCATCGGGGTGGGTCAGTACCAGCACGATGTCAACCAGACTCTGCTAAAGGAGCGTCTGGATACGGTGGTCGAGAGCTGTGTAAATAATGTCGGAGTCAATCTCAATACCGCCAGCAAGCATCTTTTGCGTTATGTTTCAGGTATAGGTCCCGTTTTGGCAGGCAATATTATAGAGTACCGCGATGAAAACGGTGCCTTCGGTAGCCGCAAAGAGCTGCTTAAAGTGCACAGACTCGGTGAAAAGGCCTTTGAGCAATGTGCCGGTTTTATGAGAATACCAAATGCCGAGAATCCGCTTGACAATTCGGCTGTCCATCCCGAGCGGTATGAACTCGTGGAACAGATGGCCTCCGATTTGGGCGTATCGCTTACCGATCTCATTTCCAATGAGCAGTTGTCTTCTACCATAGATATTTCAAAATATGTTTCCGAGGAGGTGGGTGAGCCTACGTTAAAGGATATTGTAAAAGAGCTGGCCAAGCCCGGTCGAGATCCACGTTCTATTATCAAGGTTTTCGAGTTCTCCTCCGAAATCCGCTCCATTGAGGATGTAAAGGTGGGTATGATCCTGCCCTGCATTGTAACCAATATCACCAATTTCGGCGCATTTGTGGATATCGGCATAAAGCAAAATGGGCTGATACATGTCTCTCAGATAAGCGATAAACGTATAGAGGACCCCTCACAAGTGCTCAAACTGCATCAGCAGCTTCACGCCAAAGTGGTGAATGTAGATTTGGAGCGTCAGAGAATAGGTCTTTCTTTGAGAGGAATATGATTTTTTACTATCTTTACACGATAATACACTTAATATTTGAGAGACTATGACACGACAGGTCGTTATCATTCCCACTTACAATGAAAAGGAGAATATAGAGAAGATTATCCGTGCAATCAAAGAGCAGGAGGTGGACTTCCACATACTGGTCATAGATGACGGTTCGCCCGACGGCACGGCAGCTATTGTCAAATCTCTCCGGAGTGAGTTTCCCGACTCGCTTTTCATTATTGAAAGAGCCGGTAAACAGGGACTTGGCACAGCCTATATCACAGGTTTTAAATGGGCAATCGAGCATAAATATGATTATATTTTCGAGATGGATGCCGATTTTTCACATCCTCCCAAATATCTGCCGCGTCTTTACAAGGCCTGTCACGAGGATGGCGCAGATCTGGCCATCGGTTCACGTTACTGCAACGGTATCAGTGTCGTCAACTGGCCTATCGGTAGGGTGATAATGTCCTATTACGCATCTACTTATGTTCGCACAGTACTTGGAATGAAGGTCTATGACACCACGGCAGGTTTTAAGTGCTATCGTCGTAAGGTGCTCGAGACGATCGATTTTTCAAATATAAGGATGAAAGGTTACGGATTTCAGATTGAAATGAAATACAACACCTACAAACTCGGATTCAAGATCGTTGAGGTTCCCATTATTTTTGTCGACCGTACCGAAGGGACTTCCAAAATGAGCAGCGGCATTTTTGGCGAAGCCTTCTGGGGTGTAATCAGGCTAAGATTCCGCAAGATCAAAGCCGCTCCCAAGGCATAAGATCCAACTATTTACATGAGCATTTTTATTGAAAATGGTACAATCATCAACGAGGGGTTCTCTTTTACAGGTGGCCTCTTTGTTGAAAATGGCATCATAAGTGCGATTACCAGGGATCCTGCTGACTTTCCACAATTGCGGGAACGGGCGAAGGAGGTGATTGATGCTTCGGGAATGCTCATTCTTCCGGGAGTTATTGATGATCAGGTGCATTTTAGGGAACCGGGAGCGGAGCATAAGGGTAGTATTGCTACTGAAAGTGCTGCTGCAGTATTGGGAGGCGTTACTTCCTATATGGATATGCCCAACAATAATCCTCCGGTGTGCTCCCAGGAATTGCTTGCGAAAAAGTTCGGCAGGGCAGCGGAGGACTCTCTTGCAAACTATTCATTCTATATCGGAGCATCCAACGACAATCTCTCCGAACTGCTTGCAACTGATCCGCGAAATGTCTGCGGCATCAAGGTCTTTATGGGCTCTTCCACCGGAAATATGCTGGTAGACAATCCCGAAACGCTGGATGCTATCTTTTCGAAAGCGACTGTATTGATTGCAACCCATTGCGAGGAGGAATCCATAATCCTCGCGAACACTGCTACAGCCCGTGAGCGTTTCGGCGATGAGATACCATTCGATATGCATCCGCAAATACGCAGTCGAGAGGCCTGTATAGCATCCACCCGCAAGGCTATAGCTCTGGCGCTGAAATACTCCTCTCGCCTGCACATACTTCATATCAGTACTGCAGAAGAGGTAGAAATGCTGCGCGAGGCAAGGGTGAAAAGTGATCGTATTACCGGTGAGGTATGCGTGCATCATCTATGGTTCTGTGACAGCGACTATGAGCAATATGGCTCTCTGATAAAATGCAATCCCGCCATCAAAAGCTCCTCCGACCGCGAGGCGCTCCGTCAGGCAGCACGCCAAGGGGTAATATCAGTAGTAGCGACTGATCATGCACCGCACTTATTATCAGAGAAAGAGGCTCCATATTTGCAGTCGCCCTCCGGCATCCCATTGGTACAGCACTCACTTCGGGCCATGCTCGAACTTTCACGTCAGGGTGTTTTTGCACTTACCGACGTGGTGAGGTTGATGTGCCATTCTCCCGCAGATTGCTTCAAGATCTCCCGCAGAGGCTATCTCCGTGAGGGGTATTTTGCGGATATTACCATAGTTGACCCGAATAGGCCCTCTGACGCATCAACCGTTTGCAGATGCGGATGGTCGCCTTTTACTGGATTCACCTCAACGGTTGTGCATACTCTCGTCAACGGCGTTCCGGTGGTGCGCGATTCACGGCTTACAGCTCTGAACTCCTCATTACCACTCTCTTTCGATGACTAAGACCAAAAGTAAACTTTCCCTCTATATATCCATTATAACCGCCACTATTCTGTGGGGATTCTCCTTTATATGGACCAACGATCTCATCGCAATTGGAGTGCCGATCTTTATATTCATATTTATGAGGATGCTGCTTTCGGGGGTTATAATGCTTCTCTTTTCCATGATTACCCGTACTTTGCAAAAGGTGGCACACAAGGATATGAAGTGGATGTTGCTGCTGGCATTTTTCGAACCCTTCATCTATTTTATAGGAGAATCCTATGGTTTGAAAATCACCGGGTCGGCCACTTTATCGGCAGTAATAGTTGCCACAATCCCCATATTTACAATGATTATGGGCAGGTTGTTATTCAACGAATCTCTATCCCGCCTCAATGTCGCCGGCATAATCATTGCTGTTGTAGGAATAGTTCTTTTTGTATGGAATGGCACTATTTCTTCGGAGAATTATTACGGAATTCTCTTTCTGTTTCTTGCCGTTGCAGGTGCGGTGGGTTACTCTTCCATTTGTAAACGACTAACAGGCACCTACAATGCCATCACTATTACAACATGGCAGTTTCTTGTCGGGGCAATTTTATTCTTTATACCCTTTATGATCTGGGGTCTGCCCCAATGGAGGCCTGAATATCTCTCATTTAATGTGCTCAAGTCAGTGATTGCACTTGCCGTGCTCTGTTCTTCCCTCTCTTTTGTGCTCTATACAAAAGCAATAGAAGGACTTGGGATGACCAAAGCGTCCATATTTTCCGCTATGATTCCGGCGGTTTCAGCAATAGTTGCATACTTTATGGGACAAGAGAGTTTTACGACAACGCAGATTTTCGCCCTTGCAATTGCCATTTCCGGAGTCGTTCTTTCGCAGTTGCGAAAAAGTATAAAAATTGTCTGATTGTGTTTGGCCTGGAGAATAATCAGTTGGTAAGGCCGGGGCTATAGTCAGAACGGTGCATAGTGACGGTGAATGATTTGTCCGGAATGTGGTCTTTTTCGAGCTTTGTGTGATTCTTCCATTTCATTTCAAATGAATCTTTTGTGCCCTTTGTAAAATAAAGCCTGTATATTGCTCCATAACGACCCTCTTCAGTAAAAATGAGCCGATTAGCTCCGTCTGACCTTACAACCAGTTCCTCTTTGTCAAGTCCATTGATGAAAGATACGCCGGTATATAGAGTGCACTTGGTACAATCTGCTGAAAACTCTAAGACTTTTGTGAAAAAATCTTGTTCAGAATATATCTTATAAATGATACCACCCTCCCAGTAGGTCTCGTCATCAAGCGCATATTCATCTTTTATTATTTCAAGGTGACTGCCTGATTCTTCAATATAGCAGGATGCCAGCATCAGTGACATCACAAGTAGAGAAAGTAGCCTTTTCATAATTGTGTAATATTATATCCCCTTAATATAGATGCAATTATGGTAGCAAACGTTGCATCGTATGATGGTAATTATCTCATCTGCTGTCTAATGCAACATCATTGAGTTCAGAACAACTCTTTTTCCTTTATATCCTTAACGCGGAGCTGGATGTTGGCGATGCCCCGATAATAATTTTCAGCAATGGAATAGCAAATATCCACGGGATTGCCGCCCTGAATATGTTCGAAATTTTCAGAAAGGTTAAAGGCGATCGCCGAAATATATCTGTAAGGTTCGTCCTCTTGAATGAGTTCCAGTTTGAGGTGCTTCATACCGGCTTCAGCAGAGCCCACTCTTCGTCCGTTACCATTGTCGTAAACATTTTCAGTAATGAAAACAGGGGAGAGGTTGCCGGGACCGAAGGGCTGGAATTGTTTGAGCAGCCTGAAAAACTTGGGTGTAATCTGCTTGAAGTCCAGATATGAGTCGATATTGATAATCGGTGTCAGGGTTACATCGTCGATTTTGGAGGCCACATAGTTCTCAAAACGCTCGGTGAATATCTGAAGATTTTCCTCTTTGAGAGTGAGTCCTGCAGCATACATATGTCCTCCGAAGTTCTCCAGAAGGTCTGAACAGGATTCGATGGCTTCATAGAGGTCAAAGCCCTGGATGGAGCGTGCAGAGCCCGTGATCAATCCATTCGACTGGGTGAGTACGATGGTTGGACGGTAGTAGGCCTCAACCAGGCGGGATGCCACGATACCCACGACTCCCTTGTGCCAGGAGGGGTTGTACACCACTGTGGATTTTTTGTTTTCGAAACCGGGGAGGCTCTTCACCATTTTAAGCGCTTCTTCGGTAATCTCGCGGTCAACTCTTTTGCGGTCGTTGTTGTGAGCATTAATGGCCGCTCCGATCTCCTTAGACTCATCTTCATCCCTGGATGTGAGCATATCTACTGCGGTTTTACCCGACTCCATTCTGCCTGCTGCATTGATGCGGGGGCCTATTTTAAAGACTATTTCGTCGATGGTGATGCGGTGCTTTTCGAGTCCCGAGAGCTTGATGATAGTTTGCAGACCCTCACGAGGGTTTTCGTTGAGTTGTTTGAGTCCGTAGTAGGCCAGTACCCGATTCTCTCCGGTGACGGAAACCAGGTCGGAAGCAATGCTGACCACCAGAAGATCGAGCAGTGAGACTATATTTTCAAAAGGGATATCATGTTTTTGGGCGTAGCCCTGGACCAACTTGAAGCCTACTCCACAGCCGGAAAGGTCATCGAAGGGATAGTTGCAATCCTGTCGCTTGGGGTCGAGCACTGCCACGGCATCGGGAAGTTTCTCATCCGGCAGATGGTGGTCGCAGATAATCATATCTATACCCAGACTTTTTGCGTAGTTCACTTTCTCGATAGCCTTGATGCCGCAGTCCAGTGCAATGATCAGGGTGCAGTTGTGATCCCGTGCAGTATCTATGCCCTTGTAGGAAATGCCGTAGCCTTCATCATATCTATCGGGAATATAATATTCCACGCGGTTGGTGAGGCATTTCATAAATGAATAGACCAGAGCTACCGCTGTAGTACCATCCACATCATAGTCTCCGTAGATTAGGATGGTTTCTCTCTTTACAACTGCCTTGTGAAGACGTTCGACGGCCTTATCCATATCCTTCATCAAAAAGGGATCATGTAGCTTTGAAAGGTCGGGACGGAAAAACTCCCTTGCCTTGGCAAAAGTATCGATACCTCTTTGGACCAGTAGATTAGCCAATACAGAATCAATACCCAGCTCCTGTGTGAGCTGGCGTACAAGAGCCGGGTTGCCCGGCTCCATTACTATCCATTTTTTCTCAATGCTCATATTGATTTCTGCAATTTTACAAAGATAAACAATTTTTATGCCTTTATCCATAAATATTCTTATTTTTGCCAGATATAACATAAGGAATACTTAACTGACAGGTTTACACTATGGAAATGACAGATCTCAACGAACAGGAATTGAATCGCCGCGCTGCTCTGCAACAACTGAAGGATTTGGGCATAGACCCCTATCCTGCCGAGGAATTTCCCGTCAATGCCACCTCAAGAGAGATTAAGGAGGGCTATGATGCAGAAAAAGGCAATTTCAATGACATATCCATCGCCGGAAGGATAATGAGCCGTCGCATTATGGGCGCTGCTTCATTTGTGGAGCTTCAGGACGAGCATGGAAAGATTCAGGTCTATATAAAACGTGACGAAATCTGCGAAGGTGAGGATAAGACCCTTTACAATACCGTTTTCAAGAAACTTTTGGATATAGGTGACATCATAGGTATCAAGGGTTTCGCTTTCATTACACAGACGGGACAACTTTCGGTCCATGCGAGATCTCTTAAATTGCTCAGCAAATCTCTCCGCGTACTTCCCATCGTAAAAGAGAAAGAGGGAGAGTTGTACGATGCATTCTCCGATCCGGAACTTCGTTACAGGATGAGATATGTTGATCTTATCGTCAATCCTCATGTGAGAGATACCTTTATCAGAAGAACTAAAATCGTCTCCACGATGAGGGACTTTTTTAATGAGCACGGGTATCTCGAGGTTGAAACACCCATTCTTCAGCCCATTCCCGGCGGAGCTGCTGCCAGACCCTTTGTCACTCACCATAACGCCCTCGATATTCCCCTATACCTCAGAATTGCCAACGAACTCTACCTTAAGAGGCTTATTGTCGGCGGCTTCACCGGTGTTTACGAGTTTTCAAAGAATTTCCGTAATGAAGGTATGGACCGAACTCACAATCCGGAGTTCACCTGCATGGAGATTTATGTAGCATACAAGGATTATGTATGGATGATGGAGTTTGTTGAGAAGTTGGTTGAGAGAATCGCCATTGCACTTAATGGTAAGACCAAATTTGATGTTTGGGGCAATGAGATCGAGTTTAAAAAGCCCTACAGACGTCTTCCGATGCTTGAAGCGATTAAAGAATATGCCGGTGTGGATATTACCGGTATGGATGAAGCGCAACTTCGCAAGACTTGTGACCATCTAAATATTCCCGTATCGCCCTCTATGGGTGTCGGTAAACTGATAGATGCCATATTCAGCGAATATTGCGAAAAGCATCTGGTGCAGCCCACTTTCATCACGGATTATCCCGTGGAGATGTCTCCTCTGACCAAACGTCATAGGGAGGACCCTGCGCTGACCGAGCGATTCGAACTATTCGTCAATGGTAAGGAGGTGGCCAATGCATACAGCGAACTCAATGATCCCATCGATCAGCTTGACAGGTTCCATGATCAGATCAAACTCCAGGAGAAGGGAGACGACGAAGCTATGTTCATCGATTTGGACTTTGTTCGTGCTTTGGAGTATGGTATGCCGCCCACCTCGGGTCTCGGTATGGGTATCGATCGCCTTGCAATGCTTATGACCAATTCTACTTCCATCCAGGATGTAATTTTCTTCCCTCAGATGAGGCCGGAGGCAAGCCATAAGAAAACAGAATGACTGATGGCGGCAGAGAAGATAACCTCCGCACGTAATCCTCGCATAAAAGAACTCATCCTGCTTCAGAGCAAGTCTTGGGAGCGTAGAGAAAGAGCTCTTTTCGTGGTTGAAGGGCAGCGTGAACTCAGCAGGGCCATCGAAGCGGGATTTATCCCCGTATCCATCTTCTATTGTCCCGCATATATGGAGAGCGCTGAATTGCCTGAGGTTGCTGCCGAGGTAGAGATTTTCGAAGTATCTGCCAATCTTTATGACAGAATCGCTTATCGCGGCAGTACCGAAGGAGTAATTGCCTTGATGAGGATGAAGCCGCTGATGCCGGAGGAAATTACTCTAGGCGACAACCCGCTTGTGATCGTGGTGGAGTCCATTGAGAAACCGGGCAATCTTGGAGCCATATTCAGAACTGCGGATGCCTGCGGTGCTGATTGTGTGATGGTATGTGATCCTTTGGCAGATGTTTTCAACCCCAATGTAATAAGGGCGAGTACCGGTGCCTGCTTCAGCGTCCGGTGTGTATGTTGCACATCCGAAGAGGCCTTTCAGTGGCTAAAAATGCATGATGTTTCTATTCTTATAACACAATTACAGGATGCCTCACTCTATTATGATACCGATATGAGGGGAGCTGTTGCAATTGTATTCGGTAGGGAAGATACGGGTCTTTCAAATTTTTGGAAAGAGCGTTCAGATGCGAAAATCCGCATCCCAATGGGTGGAATCTGCGATTCGCTCAATGTCTCCGTCTCTGTGGCAGTTATCTGTTTTGAGGTGCTGCGACAGCGAAATACAGAGACTTAACCCATTAAAACTTATTACAAATGTCCAAAACTTTATTTATCACCGCCACAGACGTGGCGGCATGGCAGTGGGTTGTCTATGCCTTACTGTCGCTTTTTGTTTTAACAACAATCATTCTTTCAATCACTCTTTGCAGGATAAAACGCAGGGAAATGCGGTTGAGGGAGAAGATATCACAACAGCTCAGGAATAAGAGGCATGATGATGAAAAACTCTCCAAAACCCTGAACAAAGTGATGCAGATGGTCATAGGTATTATGGACTGTGTCTCTCTTAGTCCTGAAAATGCCACTTTGCTCCATTCAAAGGTCAGGTCTTATTTTCTGACGACACTCAGGGATAAGAACAATATTTTTTACGACATGGACTATCTGGCTGACAAATGCCATTGTGGCCTTATAACCCGACTCAAAGAGGAACACCCCTCACTCACAAAGGATGATGTGATGCTATGTAGTCTGATATCCATGGGATTTCCTACACATGCAATAGTCACAATATTTCGCCTTACCAACGAGATGAGTATCTACAACAAGCGTGAGCGTCTCAGAACACGCCTCGAAATGGAGGAAGGGAGTAATCTGATGGATTATCTGGATGATAAGGCGGCAATGCTTCGTAGTCAAAAAGCTCTTTTATACTCAAATATTTTTTCCAGTCTCGGCAAAAAAGGCTATATTTAGAAAAATTTTTGAACTATGGCACTAAATAAAGTTTTACTTATCGGCAACGTAGGAAGAGATCCTGAAATCAGGCATCTTGAAGGTGGCGCATCCGTTGCCTCATTTTCCCTTGCAACTACGGAGAGATTTAAGGACCGTAGCGGGGAAACCAGAGAAATTACTGAGTGGCACAATATAGTCGCTTGGAGACAGTTGGCTGATTTGGCTAGCAGGTTTATCAAAAAAGGTAGTCAGATCTATGTGGAGGGACGTATTAGAAGCCGTTCTTGGGATGATGCCAACGGACAGAAACGCTACATCACGGAGATTTTGGCCGACTCTATCCAACTTCTCGGTCGTAGGGATGACACATTGCCCAGAGAGGGTGCGTGGGATGAATCTGCGGGTGGTCCAAGACAGACTGAACCACAGGCCACGGCCACGAGACCGGCATCAAAGTCTGCTTCGCAACCGGCTCCACAATCTGAGCAGTTTGTTTCTTCGGACGATCTTATGTCCGATGGCCCTGACGATCTGCCCTTCTAGAAGAGGGAATGCAACAAAAAATGCGACCTTTACGGGTCGCATTTTTTATCCGGTTACTCTACTTAACTTTATTTCTTTTCAAAGAAATCTTTCGCTTGGTCAGTAGGTAACAGCTCTTCCTGGAAAGCGTATGCTCCGGTACGCTCAGACTTGACCATACGGATACACTTTACATAGTTTTTTGTTTGTGGACGGCTACTACCAAATGTAGCCA
>JAGONS010000002.1 GCA_017992915.1 Bacteroidales bacterium
GCAGCAACTTTTATGAGTATATTTGTTACCCTACGCCTGTGAATGCGGGATAACAAACGATTAGCTGCACTTCCATTGTCTGCCCTATAGGGCATAGTACCGAATGTATCATCCGCTTTAAGGCGGGCGAACTTTTTGTCCTGATGGTATTTGCTTTCAAAATAAACCATTTACTCTTTTTTTTCTCATTAGTTATACACCGATTTGGGACTCATTACCTAAAAAATCGATGCCAATTTTTTTGCGGAAGAAATGTAACGCCTTGCGTATCTTGTACTCAACCGCCTTTACGGGAACTTTCTGACTATCGGCTATCTGTGAGTAAGTCATTCCAAACTCGCGGTTTAACTTAAAAGTGGAGCGCACATCCTCAGGCAGTTGGAGGTATGTCTTGTTTATGAGTTCCTCCAGCGAGAGGGCATCTATTCTTTCAAGCACATAGTCGTCGGAAAGTGCGGTAAGATTGAGTTGTTCAAGGTCAGCATCAACGCAGTTGCGACGGTACTTATCGTCGCGAAGGAAATTGAGCATCTTGTTGCGAGCGATTTTGTAGGTATAACTGCGGAGATTCTGATGCTCGTCGATAAGAAAGCGTTTGTCCCATAGAGTTATGAATGTATCCTGTACAATATCCTCAGCAGCAGAACTGTCTGTTATATACGAAGTGATGAAATGGACCAGGTTATTGTATTCCATACGGAAGAGAACCTCCAGAGCACGTTCATCTCCCGACTTTATGGCAAGAGCCAACTTTGTACCTTTGTCACATTCCATATCCCAAATTTATGAAAATAATCAATCCCTTACAAACTAATTCAGCCCCGAAACGGAATTGCCAAGTAACTTTGGCAGTATCTAAACCCTTATGATTTCCGAAAAAAACATTTAAATTCCATTATTTGCAGGAAATATACTACATTTGCACTCCCACGGAGAGATGCTCGAGTGGCTGAAGAGGCACGCCTGGAAAGCGTGTGTACGCCAAAAGCGTATCGAGGGTTCGAATCCCTCTCTCTCCGCTAGGTGCGGAAAAAACGGCATCAAGTTTACTTGAACGCCGTTTTTTATTTCGCACCTAGCATAGCCCCGCCGCAGGCGGGGAGGGATGTGCGAACGCAGTGAGCAAATCCCGGAGAGAGAGGAACATTTTCTCGGAGATGTGCGAGTGAAACGAGCAAATCCCGGAGAGAGAGGAACATTTTCTCGGAGATGTGCGAGTGAAACGAGCAAATCCCGGAGAGAGAGGAACATTTTCTCGGAGATGTGCGAGCGAAATGAGCAAATCCCGGAGAGAGAGGAGTTCTCGATCGGAATTGTCGGAGCGAAGCGACGAAATAAAAACATCACTAAATTATATTATTTTTTGAATAAAAATATTATTTTTGCAATAATAATTTATCCGATTTGTTACAAAAAGGAGAAAAAAAAACTATGTATATAAGCGTAAAAGACAAAATTAAGTCACTCATAATCAGAAGAGGAAGAGGCAGGTTCTGGTTCATTGGTGATTTTGCTATGTTTGAAAATGCTTCTGTGAAAAACGCTCTTAGGCACCTGACTAACGAGGAAATGTTAATTAGGATAGCAAACGGAGTATATTATTATCCTAAAATAGATCGCGAACTTGGGCTAGGTCCTCTCCTTCCTTCAAAAGAAGAAACCGCCAAAGCCATTGCAAAACATCATCGCCTCAAAATTGCACCTACTGGCGTATTCGCCTTGAACGCCTTAGGACTAACTATGCAAATGCAAACTGTTGTTGCTTTTCTGACCAATGGTAGAGCACGTAGAATCAATCTTGGCAATGGACGTTATATTAAACTGTTACATTCTTCGTCACAAAAAATGTTCGACTACAGTTCATACACCATGATACTGATAATACAAGCTATGCTGGAACTAGGCGAGCAGCACATTACCGACTCAGTACGACAGAAATTGGCTGAACACTTAAAGCAAGTTTCGGAACGAGATTTTTTACATGATTTAACCATCGCTCCCATATGGGCGCAAGAAATTCTTAGAACATTGTATGAAACTCACTGATTTAACCATAGAGCAACAAATTCGACTGTTGGATCAGATTAATGCTCGAACCAATCAAGACCAGCAGACAATAGAAAAGGACTGGTGGGTTACTCAGGTGTTAAAAGCCCTATTTTCACTACCTTATGCAAAAGAAATGTCGTTGAAAGGCGGAACCTCATTATCAAAAGCGTGGGGATTTATTGAACGATTTTCAGAAGATATCGATATAGGCATTGATAGGCGATTTCTCGGTTTCACTGATGAATTGTCAAAGACACAAATCAGCGATAAACTACGCAGAAAAGCGTGCACATTTGTTAGAGAAAAAATGCAATTTGACTTAAAAGAAATGCTATTGCAACAAGGAATATCAGAGAGCAACTTTGACGTTAAAGTGAACATTACTCCTATTACAACCACTGACCCCGAAGTGATTTTGATAGATTATCAATCTGTATTACCTATGTCAGAATACATTGAGCATACGGTAAAGGTTGAGGTTAGTGGACGTTCAATGCTCGAACCCATTAATGAGGTGTTGTTGGAATCGCTTTTGGACAAATATCTGCCGGACGTGCCTGTCGCCGAGCCCGCTTTTTACGCATTTGTCGTTGACCCCAAACGCACATTCCTTGAAAAGATAATGCTTCTTCACGAAGAATTTGCAAAAGCACAAAACGATCTTCGTACAGAGCGTATGTCGCGCCATTTGTACGACATCTACAAGATGATGCTAACGACTATTGCGACATCTGCAATAGAGGATGAAGAACTTTATCGCTCGGTTGTAGAACGCCGAAGGAAATTCATTGGAATGAAGGATTTTGACTATAATTCACTCTACTCTGATCGCCTTTCGTTAAAAATTCCATCAACGATTATCAATCTGTGGAAAATAGATTACGAAAAGATGTGCAAAACAATGATTTTCGGTAACGCACCTTTATGGGACGAACTGATTGAATCAATTCAAGCACTTAACAATAAAATCAAATCAATGCACTATTATCATATAAAGTGATAATGGTGCAAAAACAGTGATAATAGCTATGAATTTATCACTTAGCTTACACTAAATCAAACAAACTATAAATCTGATTATTGATTAAACACGCAATAATTTCAAATATTGCATAATAAAGCAATACTATGACCCACTGTTTATATACTATAATAATATATTCGACAGAAATGCAAGCATTGCGAGCAATCCCTCCCCCATCCAGCCCCCACCTTTTTGTCAACAAATTGTCATACACATTCTTAGCGTAATTGTCAATTTTACATTATTTTTACAATCACCATTCTGGCATAAAATTAGCGTATGAAAAACTATTAGTTGACTAATCAGAGTATCATGAAAATAAAATCCCTCCTTACCATTTTGCTTGTTGTCATAGGAATGACAGCACAGGCACAACAAATCAAAATAGTTGAGCAACCAAATACCATAGTTACCGACACGCGTATGCTGGAAATCTCAAAGGTAACCTTATCGGACACTACAACCATACTGGATATAAAAGCTTTTTCCTCACCCAGCAATTCTATCAGGATAGCGTCTGATACCTATCTGCTTGCCGGCGGCAAAAAGTATATGATTCGCGGGGGCGAAGGTATTGAACTTGATTTGCTGTTTTGGATGCCCCAATCAGATGTAGTCGAGTTTAAGTTGATATTTGAACCGCTGCCGATTGAAACAACCACATTCGACTTCATAGGTAACGATAGCGATGATTATTATAAAATATATGGTGTCGACTTAACGGCAGAGAATAAAAAGCAAACAGATTATAAAGTTTTGGAACCCCTATATGATGTAGACGAGCAACTATTTCCAAACTTAATAAAACCTTTTAAAGGAAAAGTAATATTGGTAGATATATGGGCTACCTGGTGTGGCCCGTGTCTGGTATCACATCTGCTGATGCAACCGATAAAAGTGGAGTTTGCCGATACGGATGTGGTATTTTTATACATTGCCGGAGAAGATTCTCCCGAAATTGTATGGGAAAATATGGTTGTGGATATATCCGGTTCTCACTACCGCTTGAGTGCCGAACAATGGGACTATCTCCACGACATCTTAGACGTGAGAGGTGTCCCCACTTTCATAATTATCGACCGTGATGGGAATCAAACATACAATTCAGTCGGTTTCCCGGGTGTAAGCAAAATAAGGCGTGAACTAAACAGAGCATTGAAAAAATAATGCGAATCATTATTCGCCTCATTTGATTTTCATAAAACGTTATACAATCACTTTTTCTCGTACTTATACTGAATATCCGAAATCCAGCCGCTCCATTTGTCGAAATAGAGATTGCCTCCCTCCCACTCCACTTCACCGCGCTGGAAATCCACAGTCTCGCTGCGGATAAATTTCTTGGCAGGAGAGAATTGGCCGGAATAGTCACTGTTCACGATCCAACGGAAAGCATCCAGACCCTTTGTATAGAAGTGATATTCGTCATCATTATCCTTAACATTATAGCGTCCACGTCCGAATGACTGGTCGGTGGGGACCCATCCGATACCCTCATAATATACCTCGAGCCAATCGTGCATATTGACGCTATTCGGGTGAAGCATCCAGCCGCTCTGCCATCTTGCAGGCACTCCGGCATAACGTGCCATAGTGATCAATAGAAGTCCTACCTGACCACAATCACCATGATTGTTATCAAGCACATACTCGGGAATATTCTCCACAGTGGAATACTCACGGGCACTGGCCCAGGGATAGTTGTCGGCAATCCAGCGGTAGATCTTCTTAACCTTAATGTAAGGATTGGTTTCCGTGCCTATGATGGAATCGGTAATCTTCTTTATACGGTCGCTGAATATGACATGGGTAGCCCTTTCAGCTGTGTACTTCTTATAGAGGCGACTGTCGATGTCGTAGGGCTTTATATCCTCAGGATTGAAGTCATACCACTCGTTGTAACCCTTGAAAGAGAGTTCGTATGAGAAGACGGTCGGCTGTCCGGCAACCGCAATTTTCTCCATATAAATGCTCTTGTGAACATATTTGTCCGAAGAAATCTTGTATTCCGGCTCAGAGGTGGAAATCAAGCGAACATCTTTAACGCTGTTTTGATCCTCACGGGGATAAGGCATCCAGGCACGCAGTACCGTACTGTCGGGTACGACATCTGGCTTGACAGTCAGAGTATACTTGATAGTCATTGTGACAGGAAGCACAAGACTTTTCTTCTGTTCTCTTGCGACCTTAATAACCTCTTTATTATAGCCATCCAGAAATAGGTGAAGTTGATCCACCTGCACTCCCTCAACTTGCTCGTATACTTTTTTCGCTTCCTTATCAATACGGAAAAGATTGCGTCCCGCATTGCGGAAATAACGCTTCTGTCCATCGATATATTTATGCTCGAGGGCATTTGTGGCCTCCCAGGCAGCTACTTGTTCTGCTGTCAGTTCCGGATAATAAAGTTTCAGATAGTTGACAATGTAATTGCTGTCGCGGGAAAAATCAATGGCGATCCTCGCCTCTCT
This sequence comes from Bacteroidales bacterium, assembly GCA_017992915.1. Lineage (GTDB taxonomy): Bacteria > Bacteroidota > Bacteroidia > Bacteroidales > UBA932 > Cacconaster. Next base: position 5,545 of record JAGONS010000002.1, read on the forward strand.
TTCATCTTCCGTTATATTGACCGAAGGATCGGAAGATGAAAAACGCCCACATCCGCATACCACGGATATGGACATCAATATTACAAATAGTTTGCGCATGTGTGTAAAAGGTTAAATCATATTAAAACTACCTTACCCTTTCACCGTATGACCTGTCAGTGGTATTAACTCTGATACGGTCACCCTGGTTGATGAACAGGGGAACCATAATCTCAGCTCCCGTCTCCAGAGTGGCAGCCTTCAAGGCATTGGTAGAAGCGGTGTCACCCTTGACGGCGGGTTCGGTGTAAGTCACCTCCAACTCGACATATGTGGGAAGTTCACAAGTGAGATACCTCTCCTCTTCGGCGAAATAAACCATCTGAACCGTCTGTCCATCCTTCATGAGATCGTTATTCTCAACCATATCTTTCTCAAGATGGACCTGATCGTAAGTCTCCGTATTCATGAAGTGAAAACCATCCTCATCAGCATAGAGGAACTGGTAAGTGCGGTGCTCAACTGTTATGGTTTCTATTTTCTCACCTGCGGTGAAGGTATTCTCGAGGATACGTCCATTCTCGAGATTACGAAGCTTGGTTTTGACAAAAGCAGGGCCTTTGCCGGGTTTTACATGCTGGAACCATACAATAGAGCAGGGTTTCCCGTTATAATTCAAATAGAGTCCGTTCTTAAAATCTGCTGTTGTTGCCATAAAAAGTATATAAATAATTGAAAAATAGTCCCAAAATTATTTAACTTACAAATATACTGAATTTATTTCAATCTTGAAGATAGGCTTGCCATTGCCTCTTCCAATTGCCACGATGGAGTGGAAGTGGCACCGCAGATGCCGATAGTGTCGCCGTCGCGAATCCAGGCAGGATCCACCTGAGAGGCTTCCTCTATCCACCAGGAACGGGGATTGACACTTTTGCAAAGGTCGAATAGCACTTTACCGTTGGAGCTCTCCTTGCCGCTGATGAAGAGTATCATCGAGTGACTTCGCGCAAAGTTCACCAGAGACTCGTGTCTTGTACTCACCTGCGCACAGATGGTATTATGCACCGTCACATCCTTTCCCTTGTATCTCATGATCTCCACTATGGCTTCATACTCCACAGGGTCTTTCGTAGTCTGAGAAAAGAGCTCTATCGGCCTGGAAAAGTCCACAGCGGGAATATCATCAGTACTGCCTATGACCACCGCACGCCCTTCAGTCTGCCCCACAAGGCCATTGACTTCAGCATGCCCATGCTTGCCGAAGATTACCACTGTACCGCCCACACTCTCCATCCGAAGAAAAGCCTTGCGTACCTCCTTTTGGAGGCGTAATACCACCGGACAGGTACAATCAATCAGAGTGATTCCCCTGGCAGCTGCCGCTTCATAAGTGGAAGGGGGCTCACCGTGTGCCCTAATCAGGAGCACGCTACCCGAAATGCTCTCCATTGAATCTATATCCACGATCCGTAGTCCCTTGGCTCTAAGGCGGTTGATCTCGAGAGAGTTGTGCACTATGGGGCCCAGGGAGTGCAGGGTATCATGGAGAGCAAGATAATCTTCAGCTCGCCGGACCGCTCTTACTACCCCCGGGCAGAAGCCGGAAGAAGGATCTATTTCCAGTGTAACATTCATCAGAACTCCATATTAAACTTGGCCTTGAGTACCCAGCCCAACCAGATCATCTGCTGGTCGACCGAGATATAGCTATTATCCAGCACCACTGCATCTTCAGCCTGACGCAGGGGATTCATTTCACGGTGTGAGTCAATATAGTCCCTGTCGAGTACATTACGGTAAACATCATCGAAATTAGCCTTCTCACCTTTAGAGACCAACTCATCAACACGTCTCTGCGCTCTGATTTTAGCGTCTGCAACCATAAAAATCTTCAGATCCGCCTCCGGGAAAACTGCAGTGCCGATGTCACGTCCATCCATTACAACTCCCAGAGGGCCATAGCCACGAAGAAGTGAGTCCACGAAATTGCGGACGAAAGGAAGCGTCGCTACCGGACTAACACTAGCCGAGACATCGAGCAAGCGTATGCGAGACTCGACATTTACCCCGTTGAGACAGATTTCAGCCCTACCCTCAGGATTATCTCTGTTGTAGGAAATCTTCACCTTGCCGGCGGCAAGATCTTGTTCAAGAGAGGCAGTATCTATAACATTGCCTGCAATATAGCTGCGCTGCAGCGCGAAAAGGGTGACCGCTCGATAAATAGCCCCAGAATCGAGGTATATCAGTCCCAGACGAGCTGCAATGAGTTTGGCAAATGTGCTTTTGCCCGTCGAAGAATAGCCGTCAATTGCAATAATCATATCTCTCTCATTTGGTGTGAAAATACAAAAATAGACAAAAAAACTCTATCTTTGTCTTTCACAAAAATATATAACCCTCATGAAAATCCTGATTATTGATGACGAACGCAGTATCCGCAATGCTCTGAAAGATATCCTCGAAATGGACAATCACACCGTGGCGTTGGCCTGTGACGGCAAAGAAGGTGTGGAGGCAGCCCTCAGCGGTAACTACGATGCCATATTCTGTGATATCAAAATGCCCAAAATGGATGGAATTGAGGTGCTTGACACCCTCGCCAAAGAAGGCTGCGAATCCTCCATAATCATGATTTCCGGCCACGGCACCATAGATACGGCCGTAGAGTGCATAAAAAAAGGTGCATTCGACTTCATCGAAAAACCGCTTGACCTCAACAGAATCCTCATAACTCTCAAGAATGCCACCGACAAGACTCAACTGGTAAAGGAAACCACCATTCTCAAGAAGAAAGTCAGCGCTAAATATGAGATCATAGGTGAATCGGCAGCCATCAAACACATCAAGGATATCGTGGACAGAGTGGCTCCCACTGAGGCCAGGGTTCTAATCACCGGATCCAATGGTACGGGCAAGGAGCTTGTAGCCAGACGCCTTCACGAGAAGAGTTTGCGCTCCTCATCTCCCTTTATTGAGGTCAACTGTGCGGCCATCCCCAGCGAACTTATCGAGAGCGAACTTTTCGGACACGAAAAGGGAGCATTTACCTCCGCTGTAAAACAGCACAAAGGTAAATTTGAACAGGCCGACGGCGGTACTCTCTTCCTTGACGAAATCGGAGATATGAGCCTTGCTGCACAGGCTAAGGTACTTAGAGTGCTCCAGGAAAACAAAATCTCCAGAGTTGGCAGCGACAAGGACATCACCGTCAATGTCAGGGTTGTGGCCGCGACCAACAAAAACATTACTGAGGAGATCAATAAAGGCAATTTCAGAGAAGACCTTTACCACCGTCTGAGCGTTATTCTGATCCATGTGCCCACACTTGCCGAACGCATCGAAGACATTCCTCTTCTGGTGGAACATTTCATAAAGCAGATAAGCCGGGAAATGGGCATTGCTCCCAAGAAAGTAACTCCCGAAGCCTATGAGGAACTGAATAAACTCCCGTGGAGAGGTAACATACGCGAACTCCGTAATGTCACCGAACGTCTTATGATTCTCTGCGGACCGAAAATCACCAAGGAAGATATTATAGCATACGCCACCCCGGCGATCTAACATAGGTATCAATATGAATCTGGTAGCAATTGTAGGCAGACCGAATGTAGGGAAATCTACCCTTTTCAATCGCCTCGTGGGTATGAGGCAGGCAATAGTCGACGAGACCGCGGGCGTGACACGTGACCGTCACTATGGTACCTGTGAATGGTGCGGCAACGAATTTTCAGTGGTAGACACCGGAGGATTCACATCCAAATCCGATGACATATTTGAAAGCGAAATACGCAAACAGGTGATGATTGCCATAGAAGAGTGCGATCTCGTCCTCTTTGTTGTGGAGGTGGGCACCGGTATCACCGACTTTGATGCTGAGATTGCGGGTCTGCTACGCAAGAGTAATAAACCGGTCGTTCTTGCCGTCAATAAGGTTGATACCGGTGAGAAGATGTATGGAGCGCACGAATTCCATGCTCTCGGACTGGGTGATCCCTGGTGCATCTCATCTGCCAATGGCAGCGGTACAGGCGACCTGCTGGACAGAATTGTGGAACTGCTTCCCAAGGAAGACACCGTCCGGAATGATCCCTATGCCAATATACCACGTATAGCCATAGTGGGTAAGCCCAATGTGGGTAAATCTTCACTCGTCAATGCATTTCTGGGTGAAGAACGCAATATCGTAACTCCGATTGCCGGTACCACACGCGACTCAATTTCTACCTATTACAACAAATTCGGGCATGAATTCATGCTCATAGACACGGCGGGACTTCGCAAGAAAACCCGTGTCAAAGAGGATCTGGAGTTCTATTCGGTGATGCGTTCCATCAGGGCCATAGAAAATTCCGACGTATGTGTGCTGATGGTTGATGCCTCAACCGGCATCGAAGCTCAGGATATGGCCATTTTCAACCTCATCGCCCGAAACAAAAAGGGTTGTGTGATAGTTGTCAATAAATGGGATATGGTGGAAAAAGGCAACAACACGATGAAAGAGTTTACCGAAGTGATCAAAAAGCGCATTGCTCCATTTAGCGACGTTCCAATTATATTTACATCCGTAACCAATAAGCAGAGGATACTTGATGTGCTCAATGCAGCGGCCACAGTCTATTCCAATTATTCGAGGAAAATCCCCACTTCCGAACTAAACGAAGTAATGCTTCCCGAAATCGAAAACTATCCTCCCCCCGCCTGGAAAGGCAAATATATCAGGATAAAATATGTGACTCAGCTACCTACGCAGTCACCTTCATTTGCTTTTTTCTGCAATTTACCCCAATATGTGAGGGATCCTTACAAGAGATTTCTTGAAAACAGACTCCGGGAGCATTTCGATTTCAGCGGTTGTACAATTCAGATTTACCTCAGAAAGAAATAGATTTTTTGGCAGGAAGAAGTATTGTAAAGCAAGCTCCTCCCAGAGATGATCTGGAGTAAGATATCGTGCCCTGGGATTGCTCTATGATGTTACGACAGATAGCGAGTCCAAGACCGGTACCTCCGCTTTTTGTAGTGAAATTGGGATGGAAAAGTCTCTCCATATGCTCTTCGGCGACTCCCAGACCGTCATCTTCGAAATTCACTTTGTAATAAAGTCCTTCCTCATGCTCCACAGCATCGATCATGATGAGAATATTTCCTGTCCCTTGTGAATTTTGAATTGACTCAATGGCATTCTGTATGATGTTGACAAAGACTCGGGAGAGCTGTTGTTTTCTGGCGGAGACCACAGGCTCGGGAACATTGTTGCGGATTTCAATGTTGATATCGTCATTGGTATCAAAGAAAAACACCTGCTCGGAAATAGCCGTATTCAGATTCACATCCACTACTTCTTCGTTATAGAATCTTGAGAATGACGAGAATGCATTCGCCACTTCGCTAAGATTGGCTATCTGTCCCATAATAGAGTTGAGAGTAGGCTCTACCTGCTCTTCCCATCCCGGGCGTCCCTCCTCCTTCATTCTAATCAGGTACTGGATGCGTAACTTCATCGGGGTAAGAGGATTCTTTATCTCGTGCGCAATCTGACGAGCCATCTCTTTCCAGGCCTGCTCACGTTCGGCCTGTGCCAGCTGCTGTCTACTCTGGTCGAGATCATCCACCATCTTATTGTAGGCACTTACCAGCACTCCTATTTCGTCTCTGTTATTGTGGTAGGAAATATATCTATTCCTGTTGGATGATGTGGTCAATCCCTGTATCCTCTCCTTAATCTCTACCAGAGGTCTGGAAAGAGAGTTGGAGAGCAGCACACTTATTATGAAGGCAAGAATTATCAATACAAGGTAAATGTCGATGATAGTGGCAATCATTGAGGACGACGCACTCAGCATATCTGCCGAACGGGAGAAATAAGGGAGGTTGATAATGGCCACCATGGAGCCTTGATTGTTGAAGAGCGGCGCATAGACTGAGAAGTACTTCATTCCGGCCACCTCCTCCATTGTGGTATATTTAAGGGCGTTGTTGTGCGCAATCTCGTGATATGCATTGGCATTCATACGTTTACCCATCAGGAACTGTTCGTATATATCAGGCTGGGTGGTACGGATAAGACCTCCGTGGGTGTCATAAAGGTTGATGTCGGTTATGATCACTTTTGAGAGTTCATCCATCGCGGTATAGAACTCCAAGGACTGTACCTGACTGTAAACGTTTGCATATTTACAATACTCTGACAGCACACTGCGGGCGGTAGTGATTTTCTCGTCCATCTCACGTTCGTTGCCGGTTCTGTTCAGTCTGCTGATATAGTGGATGCTGGCTACTCCAAGGAAGAGGATGGAGAAGATCATCGCCGAGGTAATGATAATGGTGATCTTTCTCTTGATTGAATTCTTGGGAAGAGAGAAGAGCTTACTATCTCTCCCCCAGAATGTCATTATGGCGAAGAAGAGTCCGAAGAAAATGGCTATATATGAGAATGAGACCACATTTGAGAAAAACTTGTGACTGGGACGGCTCACAAGTGTGATTTCATCAGATGAAAACTTATTTATAAAGTGGACGTAACCTTTTTTAATTTGCATTGAATACCCGTCAGGGCAACTCTCATCAAAGATTACAGGATACTCATAATCGCCTCTATAAGTAATTATACGCCCATTGCTATATCTTGCAAAAGAATAATTGCGCGGAATCTGCAGGTCACTAAAATTATCATCTCCACTCAATAGGGTCGGCAGACCTCCTAACTCTGAAGAGTATTTGGAATCAATTTCCACAAAGAGTCTGGTGACCCTCGAGCTCACAGGATCGAAGAATGTAAACAAGCCCAGATAAGAAGTCAGACCATTGTACTTGTTAATATAGTAAAATCTCGAATTAGGCGCCAGCGGTGTTCCGAACCTCGTTATCTGGTCCTGGTAGAAGGGATAGCATTGCACCAGTTCACTACCATGACCCAAATCCAACAAGTCATTAGGGGAACAAACGGTCAGTTCTATATTATATTTATGAGCAATATTACGGTACAGGTAACGTTCAAGCAAACGACTGCGAATCACTTCGCGCCTGTCAACCGCTGTCAACAATGCAATAATAGGGTCATGGGCTATGGTCTCCTCAACGCTGCGCAACTGTAGTTCGAGACTCAGGTCCCGCTCCATCGCAAGTTTATTGGTTCTGACACGATTTATCTCATACTCCTTTTCAAAACCGTAGATCACTATCATCGTAACGCAGTAAAGCGAAATAACCAACACATAGAGCGTCATATTGAACCAACTCAAGAGTGAGAAAGTCCGTCTGTTGCGGAAAATCAGCACCAGTAGCTGCAGCATTAGCAGCAGCCCCAGAAATATCATAGCCGAAGAAAAATAAGCTAAAATGGAATACCATGAAAGCTCGTCAATTCGAAAGGGCTCCAGGACAATATTTGAGTTAATGACCAGCGAACGAAGCGTCAAATGGATATAGAGCACCAAAAGAAAAGTCACTAATACGGCTACCCCGGAGAGCACAATCCTCATAGTCTTACCGGATCGCTTTATGTGCTTGACGATCTGGAGGCGGGTTATAAATACGGCATAGGCCAGAAGGGCAACTAAGACATTATTGAGTAAAAAATTGCCCAGAGAGTCAAAAAAGCGATTATCCGCATAATAAATCGGCGAAAATATATCTCCTGACATCTCATTAAGACCCACTACGATGAATGCCACTACCCTAAACGCCAGAAGGGCAATAATCGTTATCAAAAGTGACAACCAACTGCGGTTTTTTATATGGAACAAGAAGAGAGCCAACACCGCAAAAAGCATCGAAATCCACATCGGGGTGAGATTTGCACTCCTTACAAGACTCGGACTCTCGGAAACCAATGAGAAAAGCGGCAGACCCTCAATACCATATACAACACCGGCATCATCCACGTTGACGCTTACCGGATCAAAACCTGCACCGATACGAAGTTTCTTATTTGAGTAGTTTTTCAGACCCTTGTCATCCAGATATTCTGTTTTTACCAGAATACCGGTTATGACTTTTGTACGATAGGAAGGGGAAATATAGGTATTGACTATGTACCAAGCCGAGCCTAGATTGACATACTGCTCCTCAAGCCCTAAATAAGCCAGCGGTGAACTGAAAAGGTTGGCATTACTAAGATAATGGAGGCGGTATGTAAAGGCGTAAGCATCCACTTCATCATTGCTTATCGGGAACTGGTTGGCCCAGGACTGGAGAGTATCGGCGACATATTTATAAATGACCATATCATCCGGCAAGTCTCTAAGATCCACCCACTGGTCATCAGGTGTATTGATAGCACGGTGAGCATATTTTTCGATCATGTGTTGCCGATTATGAACCTGCTTTTGTACTTTGCGCACTTCACGGCGGAGATTATATGTACCTGTACTGCCAACAAAGGAAATGACGGCAAACACGATTGCAAGAACCGCCATCAATACCGTGAGATATTTGTTACCGGCTCCCGCAATACGCTTATATATACTCCTTAATCCTTTCACTTGTGGTGGTATGGCTCGCCTTTAATAATAGTAAATACCCTGTATAATTGTTCAACAAAAATCAGGCGCACCATCTGATGGGAAAAAGTCATCTGTGAAAGGGATAATTTTCCATCAGCACGTTGATAGACTTTTTCTGAGAATCCGTATGCGCCTCCGATCACAAAGACCAGGTCTTTGGATCCGTATGTCATTTTTTGCTCCAAATGTCGTGCCCAATCCTCCGAAGAGTACATCTTGCCGCGCTCATCAAGCAAGATCACCTCATCCGAGCTCTTAAGTCCGGCAAGTATAAGATCCCCTTCCCTCTCCTTGATTTGTTCGACAGAGAGCGCCGATGTCTGTTTCAGTTCGGGGATAACCGTCATTTCGAAAGGCACATAATGCTTTAGACGGCTGGTGTAGAGTCTGATTCCTGACTGGAGCCAGCCCTCCACGCTCTTGCCTACAAGGAGAAGTTTGACTTTCATACTACAAAAATAACATTTTTAGGGGGATTATTTCGTTCGATGGCTTGATTTTTGCTCGTTTACAATAAATAAGCAGTTTTATTATTTCTTAAACCTATAACGCCAAATGAAGAAGATTTTACTCTTGGCAATGTTCGGGATATTCTCTCTTGCTGCACCGGCTCAGTCAATGCAGTTTATGAGGACTTCCAAGAGCAATGTCCAAAGCAACACCGAGCAGGATGTATTCACCCCTATCGGCAAATATATCCAATCTGGCGACTATGAAAAACTCTCCGCCTGGTTTGCCGACAACCTTGAATTAAATATTTTGGGTGCCATCAACAACTGTACCCGAAATCAGGCACGTCTTATCATTAAGAACTTTTTCACCAACTATACCCCCAAAAAGTTCACCATAATCCACAAGAGTGGCAAGGCCCCTATGAAATATGCGGTTGGATCACTAACCGCAGGTGGCGAAAAATTCAGAGTGATACTCTACGTCAAGACTACTGACGGAGTCAATTCCATTCAGCAGCTTAAGGTCGAACGGGAGTAGGGATATCCATTCTGCCCACGATTACACCTTGCCCTCCGCATTGGGTAATAACTACCTTGCGACCGGCAAGGTTTTCTATTTCTACGGCATTCTTGAGAAAAGTATGGGAGTGACCTCCAATGATAATATCTATATCTTTTGAGTTTTGTGCCATAAGAATATCCGAAGGATGCTCCATTGTGCCGCCCTGATGTCCAAAATGAGACAGAAGAATTACCAGGTCACATTTTTTCTCATGTTTGAGCCAGTCAGCCCATTTATTGACCTCTGAGATTGCGTCCAGACGCACAAGACCGTCAAGATGGCTGTTGAGTACAACTCCCTCAAGGTATGATGTCACGCCTATTATGCCGATTTTCAATCCGGCACGGCGAACAATGGTGTAAGGCTTGACATAATCCTTCAAAACCGAGCCGGAGAAGTCGTAATTGCAGGTGACGGTGATAAATTCAGCTGATGAGAGACGTCTTGCAAGCTCTTCCTGACCATTGTCAAACTCGTGGTTACCCAAAGTTGCCACATCATATCCGAGAGCATTCATAAGTTCAATCTCCAGATCTCCCTTTGCCACCGTAAAATAGGGTGTACCCTGATTATAATCACCGGCATCTAGCAACAGGACATTGCGACGACCTACCTCATCCCTTACGGCATTGATATACTGCAGACGGCGTTCCACGCCACCTTTATCACGGTCACGACCAACCCTTACCGGCTCTATCTGGCTGTGAGTATCGTTGGTATGAAGTATTACAAGGTGTCTGGGCGAACAGGATACCGTCATTGCAGTTAATGCAACACACAGAAAAGCATATTTTATGATATTATGTCTCATCTTCGGGGGTCCTCCATATTCTTTACAATCACGCGACCATCATTTTTAAGAGAAATGATTTCACCACGTGCAGTCATCTCCCTAATATAATCCACAATGGCGTCACGGATGAAAATATTCTCCAAATGAGTAATATTTGTGGCATAACCGCCTACACTCAACCTGTCACCGCCATCCATCAGAAAATTTATGGTAGCAAACCTATAAATTTTTTCCGGATCAATCGGTTCGCCTCCAACCGTGAGCGACTCGAGTGTCCGTCCGTCAAATATCACCTGCACATTGCTCAACGCCTCAACACGACCACGTGAGGCCATATTTCTTAGAAATTTGTCCAAATCAGCTCCTAAAATATCAAAGGTCACAAGATAATTGTCGAATGGAAAAATTGAAAAAATATCATAAACCCTCACTGCTCCTTTCGGGAGAGAGGTGCGGATACCTCCGAAGTTGGTCATGGCCACATCTATCTTAGCGCCGGTCTCCTTCTCGGCAACTGCACGGATTACATCCACGGCAAAATTGGAAAGAGGACCTTCGGGAATGCCCTTATCATATTCATCTTCGGAATAGCCTATGATTTCCATCAACGGAGCTACCATCGGTTCATATTTGCTGATTATTTTGGTAGCTGTAAAATCCTTAATATCACCCCAGGTTGCATCCATAGCGACTGTCGTCCAGCTATACTTGATCTGGGCGTGCGCTGCGGTAATCCCAAGCAACAGCAATGCGGTAACAAAGATTCTTCTGATATTCATTGTTCTAATTCTTTGTCTTGATCCATTTCCAGAGATCTTTGAAGGAGGCCTTTTTGCCGTAGGTAAGTATACCCACTTTATATATCTTAGCCGAAATCACGGCCATAAGAAGGAAAGTTGCCAGTAGCAGAAGTATAGAGAGAGCAAGCTCCCAGAAGGGCACCACACCGAAAGGAATGCGCGCCATCATCACCATAGGAGAGGTGAAAGGTATGATGGAAGCCCAGAAAGCAAGCTGGCCGGTGGGATTCTGGAAAGTGGGAAGCATAAGGAATAGGCCTATAATTAGAGGAATGGTTACAGGCATGGAAAGCTGTCCCGTATCCGCCTCATTGTCCACTGCCGCACCCACTGCTGCAAACATACCGGCATATAGCAAATATCCGAGTACAAAATAGATTAAGAAGCAGGTTAATATATAGCCGAACCTTATCTCAGATATGCCCTTCAGGATAGAGCCCATGCCGGCTACATCTGCTGTCTCCATAGTCCCAACGATATCTCCACCCATCAGAAAACCTGCCACCGCAACGAGAACCAGAGTGAGCACCACCCATATCAAAAATTGTGTCAAAGCAACGAGGGCAATTCCTAAAATCTTACCTATCATCAACTCCACCGACTTTACTGAGGAAACAATCACCTCAACTATACGCCCACTTTTCTCCTCAATCACTCCGCGCATCACCATATTGCCAAACATAAAGATGAACATATAAATCAACAAACTCATTATGTATGAGAGCGCCATATAGATCTCAGCCGACTCCTCTTTCTCCCCTTCATCGGTGAGAGTCAGGGTTGTGATCTGCACATCGGTTTTCACCTCTGCAAGAATACGATCCAGATCGGAGATATTGTAAAGTGAGAGTTTCATTGACTCCACGGCTTTGTTGACTTTACTCGAAATATCGCTCTTGATATCCACATTTAAGGGCTCAGCAGAGTAGGCCACCACCTTTACGTTGTTGGCAGAGTCAAGCTCGGAGATCCCCACGAGCGCATATACATCCAGATTATTGAAATCTAACTTTAGCTGCTCCAAAGTAGCTCCTTCAGGCGCAACGACATATTCTACGGTAGAACTGCTTTCGAGATAAGGGACCACTATGCCTGACCCGTCCTGTACCATAACCTTCTCCGTATCCTTGCCGCCCACAAACATCAGTACGGTGGGCACGATGAAGAGTGCAGCCAGTAGAACGGGAGTAAGGATAGTTGTCAGAATGAATGATCTTTTCTTGACGCGTACCGAATATTCGCGTCCCAATATTATACCTATCTTATTTAGATTCATGGCTGCCTCCTATTTTTCGCTTACTAGTTTAATAAAAATGTCTTTCATTCGCGGAACAAGTTCCTTGTAGGAAACAATATCCACAACACCCAGTAATTCCGGAAGGATCTGTTGCGATCCTGCGCCTTCACTAACATCGAGTATAGCTCTTCTCAGATGTTTATATTCTTCATCCTTTGAAATGGTGAAATAATTGGACCAGGTGGCAAGAGGTTGAGAGGAGCGATAGAGCACCTCTACCTGATTGGAGCCATATTTTTCACGAATTTGTCCTGTAGGACCCGATACCACTAATTTAGCACGGTTGATAAGTGCTATATCGTCGCAGAGTTCCTCAACCGATTCCATATTATGGGTAGAAAGGATTATGGTAGCACCCTCATCTTTCATCCTAATGATTTCGTCTCTGATGAGCTGCACATTGACCGGATCAAAACCCGCAAAGGGTTCGTCCAGTATTAGCAAGGAGGGTTTGTGGAGCACTGTAGTAATAAACTGCACCTTCTGAGCCATGCCCTTTGAGAGTTCTTCCACCTTTTTATCCCACCAGCTGCGGATGCCGAATTTGACAAACCACTCTTTGAGTTCTTTCCTTGCTTCCGCTATGGAGAGTCCTTTCAGACGTGCAAGATAGATTGCCTGCTCCCCTACCTTCATCTTTTTATAGAGACCGCGCTCTTCCGGCAGATAGCCTATTTCACGTACTATTTCGTCGTTCATCAGTTTACCGTTATAGAAAACTTCACCTTCAGTAGGGATGGTGATACGGTTGATGATACGGATGAGGGTTGTCTTACCGGCTCCATTCGGACCCAGTAAACCGAAAACACGCCCCTTTCCCGCCTCTATCGAGACATTGTCAAGAGCCTTAAAGTCACCGAACTTTTTGGTGACGGATCTGCATTCCAACATTTTTTACTGTTTTTAACAAAAATCGCGTGTAAAGGTAAACAAAAAATTCGTCTGTCCCCTGTAATAAAGATTATTTATGGTATTTTGAAAGTTTTGAACCCCGGTCAGGAGTCAGTATATTATTGCGCACAAGATCACTAAAACTCCATTGTGACGTATCGGTGACACTGCGGTAACGAAGTATACCCTTTGCGGCAAAGGACCCGACATAAGGGTGTGCGCTTAGTTCTTCTTTTGTCAAAGACCAGAAATCAAAATGCTTTATATGATTGCTGTCAGCTTGAATCGAAGAGGCGAAACCATCGTAACGCTCCCGGTCTATACCATCAATCTCCATCAATTGCTGCGGATTAAAAAATCCGCCCAGGCGTTCTCTATATTCTAGAATCCTACGCGCATAATAAGGTCCTATGCCTTTGAGTGTGACCAACGCCGCACTATCCGCAGTATTGAGTTCCAATTTCGGTATGTCGATAAATGGCTCCAGACGCTGATACAAAGTATCCGACACCACATACATTCTGGCGAAGTCCTCTTTTATACGAAATGTTCCGCCTTTGTTTCTGTAATTTAGGATCACCTCCGCCTGGCGTGCGGAGAGCCCGAGCCTTACCAGATCCTCTAAAGTGACCGTATTGGGATCAAATGAAAATGACTCCACTTTTCGTGGTGGCCGGCCAGGCTTACTGTAACTCTTTTGAGGGGCAGGATAGCCACCAAAACGAGTCCGCCGACCATTATCTGCAACTGAATTACTTCTGCCTGTGTTCTTGCTTCCGGAATATGTTCCGGGAATAAACTCCGGAGAGTACTGTGATGAGGGTTGCAGTAGGGAATCATATGCCCCGGAATGGTGGCGTACCACATCTGTAGTCTCTTCCGATTCCGTTTGCGGAGCCGGTCTGTTGATCACCTTTTCAAAGAAAATCGCCGCCTGAAATCCTATAATAAGGAATATAAGTGCAATAACACCTGATGCTGCGCTCTTTTTCACTTTTTCTTTTCTTTCCATATCTACCTTGCTCATAAAAGTGTTTGTTAACTATATTGTCGATTGTCAGCTCTCCGGCTCCTGATTCTTGGACGTATATTGTGCAGAGACCACTATCACTATTTCACCTTTGGGCTCATGTGATGTGAAATATTCCGCCAGCGATGAGAGAGTACCGCGATGCGTAGTATCATAAAATTTGGAAATCTCTCTCGATACGCTTGCCTGGCGCTCCGCGCCAAAATACTCTGCAAACTGGCTTAATGTTTTAGCCAGACGATAAGGCGATTCATAGAATATCATCGTCCTGGTCTCCTCCTGAAGTGCCTTGAGACGTGTCTGACGACCTTTTTTTTGAGGAAGAAATCCCTCGAAGACAAATCTGTCACAGGGGAAACCCGAATTAACCAGCGCAGGAACAAATGCAGTAGCACCGGGAAGTGTTTCAACCTCTATGCCTGCCTCAACACAACTTCTTACCAGCAGAAAACCGGGGTCGGATATTCCCGGAGTCCCTGCGTCGCTGATCAACGCTACTTTTATTCCGGAAATAATTTTCTCTGTAACGGAAGCGACAGTCCTGTGCTCATTAAATTTGTGATGTGACTCCATCCGGGTGGAAATCCCATATTTGCGCAATAATACCGAACTTGTTCTGGTATCCTCTGCCAAAATGAGATCCACCTCTTTGAGAATTCTTATGGCTCTCAAAGTTATATCTTCAAGATTGCCAATTGGTGTAGGGACTATATAAAGTCTGGACATTTTTGATTACCTTTGTCTGGAGTTCCATGCAAAAGTAAGAAAAATGTTTATAGAAAGCGCAAAAAATCCGGGCTCTATCGAGGTCATCTGCGGATCAATGTTTTCGGGCAAGACCGAGGAATTGATACGCCGTCTAAAGAGAGCCAAATTCGCCAATCTGAATGTTGAGATCTTTAAACCCAAAATAGATGTCAGATATTCCGATGCGGAAGTGGTATCGCATGACTCGAACACCATACTTTCAACTCCTGTAGATTCATCCAACAACATCTTGCTGCTCACCGGCAACGTGGATGTGGTAGGCATTGACGAGGCTCAGTTTTTCGATCCGGGCATAGTGGATGTTGTTCAGCAACTGGCCTCACAGGGCATCAGGGTAATAATAGCAGGACTTGATATGGATTATCTCGGCAATCCTTTCGGCCCTATGCCGGCTCTGATGGCGGTAGCCGAATATGTAACCAAAGTACACGCAATCTGCGTCAGATGCGGCGACATTGCAAATCATTCACACCGTCTCTCTTCCAGCGATAAACTTGTTGAACTTGGTGAAAAAGACATTTACGAACCCATATGTCGCCACTGCTTCAACAAACTCAAAAAAACGACTTAGTCGCTTTTTTAGTTCTGAGTTCCGAATGTGTAGTTCCGAGTAACTACATACTACGCACTACACACTTATAACTCCACATTAAAAACGGCCTCAATTATGAGGCCGTTTTTAATGTGTTACTCCCTTTCCACAGGTCTTTCACGCCTGCGGGGTCTTGAAATATTCAGTGCCTTCTGGACATCTTCCATATTGCCTACAACCAGCTTCTCAAATGAACGCTGGCCTGTACCGGCGGGAATAAGGTGTCCGCAGATTACATTTTCCTTAAGACCCTCCAGGGTATCTTGTTTGCCACGAATTGCAGCATCGCTCAACACCTTCGTAGTCTCCTGGAATGATGCGGCCGACATAAAGCTGTTGGTCCTCAAAGCAGCACGTGTAATACCCTGGAGTACCTGTTTTGAGGTTGCGGGGGTAGCATCGCGTGCGATGACCGGCTTCTTGTCCTGACGTTTGAGAATTGAATTCTCATCACGAAGTTTGCGAAGAGTAACAATCTCACCTTTATGCAGTTCGGTGGAATCTCCCGCATCGGTAACAACCTTTTTGTCGAAGATTTCGTCATTCTCCTCCATGAATTCCCACTTGTCAACAAGCTGTTCAGGGAGGAAATGGGTGTCACCGGGTTCGACGATTTCTACTTTACGCATCATCTGACGTACGATAATCTCGAAATGTTTGTCGTTAATCTTCACACCCTGCATACGGTAAACCTCCTGAATCTCATTCACAATATACTCCTGTACCTTTACAGGACCCTGAATAGCCAGAATGTCGGAAGAAGATATTACTCCATCAGAAAGAGGGGTACCTGCCTTAACGTGGTCATTGTCATTTACAAGAATCTGTTTGGAGAGGGGTACCAGATAGACCTTCTTTTCACCGTTCTTGGGGGTGATGATAACCTCTTTGTTGCCTCGTTTAACCTTGCCGAGTGAAACCTCACCATCAATCTCGGATACAGTAGCGGGATTTGAAGGATTTCTGGCCTCAAAAAGTTCTGTAACACGAGGAAGACCTCCTGTGATATCACCTGACTTACCAATTGCCCTGGGAATTTTGTGAATAATATCACCGGCTACAATCTTCTGCTTGTTCTCCACCATGATATGGGCATTTACAGGGAGGTTGTATGTCTGGATGACATTTTCATTATCGTCAACAATGATGACACATGGAGTCTTGGACTTGTCACGGGACTCGATAACGACTCTCTCGATATGTCCTGAAGTTTCGTCTCTCTCCTCACGGTAGGTAACACCGTTGATAAGATGCTCATAAACTACAGTACCGGTATATTCGGAAATGTTGAGGGAGTTATATGCATCCCAGCTGCAAATCCTGTCACCTTTGGCTACAAGGTCACCGGGGACTTTAAAGAGTTCCGCACCATAAGGAATAGTGTACTGTGAGAGGTTAATGCCTGTGGTATCGTGTACAATCTTCATTTCTGTAGCACGGCTTACTACGATGGTATGTTCACTCTTATCGTCCACTTTAGTAATGGTCCTGAGATCCTCAAATTCGAGTTTTCCTTCATACTTGGAGATGATTTCACTATCGGAAGTAATGGTTCCGGCAGTACCACCGACGTGGAATGTACGAAGAGTAAGCTGTGTGCCCGGCTCACCGATAGACTGTGCCGCAATAACGCCCACTACCTCTCCCTTTTCCACCATGCGGCCGGTTGCAAGGTTGCGGCCGTAACACTTGGCACAAACACCCTTACGTGACTCGCAGGTAAGCACTGAACGGATCTCAACACTTTCGATAGGAAGAGTGTCGATAAGATCTGCAACCTCTTCGGTAATTTCTTCACCTGCCGAAAGAATTTTCTCAGCGGTCAGGGGGTTGTAGATATCATGAACGGAAGTACGACCGAGAATTCTCTCGTTGAGAGTCTCCACAATTTCGTCCTTATTCTTGATGGCAGTAGCTATAAGGCCTCTGAGTGTACCACAATCCTCCTCATTGATAATCACATCATGAGAAACGTCCACAAGACGGCGTGTCAGGTAACCTGCGTCAGCAGTCTTAAGTGCGGTATCCGCAAGACCTTTACGAGCACCGTGAGTGGAGATGAAATACTCCAGTACCGAAAGACCCTCCTTGAAGTTGGCAAGAATAGGGTTTTCGATAATCTCAGCACTGGTAGCACCGGACTTCTGCGGCTTGGCCATCAGACCACGCATACCGCAAAGCTGACGAATCTGCTCTTTGGAGCCACGGGCACCGGAGTCGAGCATCATAAATACGGGGTTGAATCCCTGATTGTCTTTGCGTATTTGTTCCTCAACGATTCGTGTCAGATTGTTATTGGTCTTGGTCCAGACGTCAATAATCTGGTTGTAACGCTCATTATTGGTAAGGAGACCCATATTGAAACTCGCCTGAATGCTTTCCACCTCCTCATAACCTGCATCCACAAGACGCTGTTTCTCTTTCGGTACGATAACGTCACCAAGGTTGAATGATAGACCGCCCTGGAATGCCATTTTGTAACCTAGGTCCTTAATATCATCCAGGAATTGCGCTGTGCGAGCCACATCTGATGTCTTGAGTACCTTACCGATTATATCACGGAGTGATTTCTTCTTGAGAAGTTCGTTGATGTAACCAACCTCAGGGGGAACAAGCTGATTGAAAAGGATCTTGCCGACAGTAGTATCAACCATATGATATCCCTTCTCAGGATTTACACGATCTATGGGAAGACGCACCTGTACCTTGGCCTGAAGTTCCACTATCTTTTCGTTATAAGCGATGATAGCCTCTTCCGGGCCATAGAACTTCATACCCTCACCCTTTGCACCCTCTCTCTCCTTAGTGATATAATAGAGTCCAAGCACCATGTCCTGCGAAGGCACGGTGATAGGAGCACCATTGGCGGGATTCAAGATATTGTGCGAGCCAAGCATCAGAAGCTGTGCCTCAAGTATAGCAGCATTGCCGAGAGGAAGATGAACTGCCATCTGGTCACCGTCAAAGTCCGCATTAAAGGCAGTACATGCGAGCGGATGGAGCTGAATTGCCTTACCTTCAATCATTTTAGGCTGGAATGCCTGAATACCGAGGCGGTGAAGGGTGGGTGCACGGTTAAGGAGCACGGGGTGACCCTTCATAACATTTTCCAAAATTTCCCAAATTTCGGCGTCTTTCCTGTCAACGAGTTTCCTCGCGGACTTTACAGTCTTTACCTTGCCTCTCTCAATCAGTTTACGGATGATAAATGGTTTGTAGAGCTCTGCAGCCATAAGTTTTGGAAGACCGCACTCATGCATCTTGAGCTCCGGGCCTACGACAATAACCGAACGTGCGGAATAATCCACGCGCTTTCCAAGGAGGTTCTGACGGAAGCGGCCCTGTTTACCTTTAAGACTGTCTGAAAGTGACTTCAGAGTTCTGTTGGCCTCTGTTTTGACAGCATTGGACTTACGCGAGTTATCAAAGAGGGAGTCAACAGCCTCCTGAAGCATGCGCTTCTCATTGCGTAGAATTACTTCGGGAGCTTTGATTTCGATTAGTCTCTTAAGACGGTTGTTACGTATGATTACCCTTCGGTAAGGATCGTTGATGTCGGATGTGGCAAAACGACCTCCATCAAGGGGAACAAGAGGACGGAGATCAGGTGGAATCACGGGTATAACCTTCATTATCATCCACTCCGGCTTGTTCAGATCCTTGGATTCGCGGAATGCTTCGATAACACTTAAACGCTTCAGAGCCTCTGCTTTACGCTGTTGTGAACCTTCATTCTCAGCTTTGTTGCGCAAGTCAAAAGAGATGGCATCAAGGTCAATCCTTTTGAGAAGTTCATAGACAGCTTCCGCACCCATTCCTGCAAGGAATTTATCTGGGTCATCATCAGGGAGTTGCTGGTTCTCCTTCGGAAGTTGGTCAAGTACCTGAAAATATTCCTCCTCCGTGATGAGATCGCACTCTTTATAACCAAAAGCGCTTTCAGCAGCACCTGCATTTATAACCACATATCTTTCATAATAGAGGATGGACTCAAGCTTCTTTGAGGGAATGCCCAGCAAGTAGCCTATCTTATTGGGTGTTGAACGGAAATACCATATATGGGCCACCGGAACTGTAAGTTCAATGTGTCCCATACGCTCCCTGCGTACCTTTTTTTCTGTAACTTCAACGCCGCAACGGTCGCAAGTAATACCACGGTAACGTATCCTCTTGTACTTGCCGCAATGGCACTCGAAATCTTTGGACGGACCGAAAATCCTTTCGCAGAAGAGACCATCCCTTTCAGGCTTGTAAGTACGGTAGTTAACGGTTTCCGGCTTGAGCACCTCTCCTGAAGATCTTGCAAGAATCTCTTCGGGAGATGCCAGACCGATGGTAATCCTATTGAAATTTGACTTAACCTTTGCGTCTTTGTTGTAATATGACATAATTATATAATATTTTCTAACAAACGGTGATTTAATCTAACATTACATTAAGTCCTAAGCCACGGAGCTCATGCAAGAGCACATTTAGAGACTCGGGAATGCCGGGTATAGGCATGGGATCGCCTTTAACTATGGCCTCGTATGCCTTGGAACGTCCGTTGACATCATCAGACTTAATGGTCAGAATCTCCTGCAGGATGTTCGCAGCTCCAAATGCCTCAAGTGCCCAAACCTCCATCTCTCCGAATCTCTGACCACCAAACTGTGCTTTACCTCCAAGAGGCTGCTGCGTGATGAGTGAGTAAGGACCAATGGAACGGGCGTGCATCTTATCGTCAACCATGTGGCCGAGTTTAATCATGTAGATTACGCCCACTGTAGCCGGCTGGTCAAACAATTCACCGGTACCGCCATCGCGAAGATAGGTCCTGCCATATCTGGGAAGACCTGCCTGGTCGGTATATTTGGTTATATCTTCAAGAGTTGCACCATCAAAGATGGGTGTACTGAACTTCAGTCCGAGCTCCTGACCGGCCCAGCCTAGTACGGTTTCATAAATCTGACCGAGGTTCATACGAGAAGGCACACCTAGAGGGTTGAGTACGATGTCCACGGAAGTACCATCCTCAAGGAAAGGCATATCCTCATCACGAACCACTTTGGCCACGATGCCCTTGTTGCCGTGACGACCGGCCATCTTGTCTCCCACTCTGATTTTCCTCTTCTTGGCAACATAAACCTTTGCAATCTTCATAATGCCTGTAGGTAGTTCGTCACCGATGGTGAGATTGTAATCCACACGCTTGAATTCGGCATCCAGTTCTTTGGAAGCGAGGAGATAATTGTTAATGAGTTTCTTGATCTGCTCGTTGGTCTTCTTGTCGGAAGTCCACTTCACGGGATTGATATTATTGTAATCTATGATATCAAGTGCAGTACGGTTAAATTTCTCACCTTTGGCGATGATACTGGTACCATAGAGATCGTTCAGACCGGAGCACTTCTTATCGGAAACGAGGGTCCAGAGTTTATCAATGAAGAGCTTTTTGAGCTCTGCACCGCGTTTCTCAAAACTATCTTTAGCCTTCTGAATTCTATCCTTGAGTGCCTGCTTACCCTGACGGGAATTGTCTTTGGTTACGCGCTCATAGAGTCGTTTATCTATGATGGTACCGGAGAGTGAGGGTGATGCCTTGAGGGATGCATCCTTCACATCACCGGCCTTATCACCGAAAATAGCCCTAAGAAGCTTCTCTTCAGGTGAAGGGTCGCTTTCGCCCTTAGGGGTGATTTTACCGATGAGAATATCGCCCGGCTCCACACTGGCACCTATACGGATTATACCATTCTCATCCAGCTCCTTGGTGGCCTCTTCACTGACATTGGGGATATCAGCTGTGAGTTCTTCGGGACCGCGCTTAGTCTCGCGCACCTCCATCAGATATTCGTCAACATGTATGGATGTGAAAATGTCTTCTCTTATAATCTTCTCCGAAATCACAATGGCGTCCTCGAAGTTGTAACCTTTCCAGGGCATGAAAGCCACTTTAAGATTGCGTCCAAGAGCGAGTTCTCCATTCTGAGTGGCATAACCCTCAGTTAGAATCTGTCCTTCAACAACCTTATCACCCTTCCTTACTACCGGAGTGAGGTGAATGGAGGTACTTTGGTTGGTTTTGCGATATTGAGGGAGTTTATACACCGTTATTTCGGGACTGAAACTTACAAACTTCTCAGCCTCCGACTGCTCGTACTTTATATGGATTTCGCGTGCATCCACATATACCACCTCACCAGCTCCTTCGGACACAATCTGGGTCCTGGAGTCCCTTACTACGGCAGCCTCGAGCCCTGTGCCCACAATGGGAGCCTCGGGTTTGATGATAGGCACCGCCTGTCTCATCATGTTGGAACCCATAAGCGCACGGTTAGCGTCATCGTGCTCAAGGAAAGGAATCAGCGAAGCGGCTATGGAGGCTATCTGGTTGGGGGCCACGTCCATAAGATGCACATGGTCTTTAGTTACCACCGGATAATCGGCTTCCTTACGACATTTGATACGTTCATCGAGAATATGACCATCGTCGGAAATGGTCACGTTTGCCTGCGCAACCATCTTGTACTCCTCTTCCTCTGCACTCATATAAACAAACCCATCATCACTCATATCCACAACTCCATCCTTTACCTTGCGGTAAGGAGTCTCGATGAATCCGAGGTCATTAATCTTAGCATAAACGCAGAGAGATGAGATAAGACCGATATTCGGTCCCTCGGGAGTCTCAATGGGACAGAGACGTCCATAGTGTGTATAGTGCACGTCACGAACCTCGAAACCTGCCCTGTCCCTTGAAAGACCGCCGGGTCCCAATGCCGAAAGACGACGTTTATGAGTCATTTCTGCGAGGGGGTTGGTCTGGTCCATGAACTGTGAGAGCTGGCTTGTGCCAAAAAATGTGCTGATGACTGACGAGAGTGTCTTGGCATTGATGAGTTCCATCGGAGTGAACACTTCATTGTCCCTTACATTCATTCGCTCACGAATGGTACGTGCCATACGTGAAAGACCTACACTGAACTGGTTGGCGAGTTGCTCACCCACAGTCCTGATACGTCTGTTGCTAAGGTGGTCGATATCATCTACTGTCGCTTTTGAATTGATCAGTTGGACGAGATATCTGATGATCTCGATGATGTCTTTCTTTGTCAGAACCCGCACATCGGTCGGTGTGTCAAGATTGAGTTTACGGTTGAGTCTGTAACGACCTACTTCTCCAAGATCATACCTCTTGTCGGAGAAGAAGAGTTTGTCGATCACGTCACGTGCGGTTGACTCATCAGGCGGTTCTGAATTACGCAACTGCCTGTATGTATAGTATATTGCTTCAACTTCGTTGTTGCACTGGTCTTTTTGGAGCGTATTGTGAATTATGGCGAATTCTTCCGCGTCTTCGCCATCAGCGTGAATGAGGATAGTGCTTGCTCCGGATTCCAAAATATCCTCAATGTGTGATTCCTCTAGAATTACTTCACGGTCAACTATAGTCTTGTTGCGCTCAATATATACAACCTCTCCCGTGTCTTCATCTACGAAGTCTTCATTCCAGGTTTTGAGAACTCTTGCCGCAAGTTTGGAACCGATATGCTTCTCAAGGTTCTCTTTTGTGACCTCAATCTCGTTTGCGAGACCGAATATGTCCAAGATATCCTTGTCGCTCTCATAGCCGATTGCCCTGAGAAGGGTGGTTACAGGCAATTTCTTTTTGCGGTCGATGTATGCGTACATCACATTGTTTATGTCTGTTGCAAACTCGATCCAGGATCCCTTAAAGGGAATGATACGGGCGGAATAGAGTTTGGTTCCGTTGGCGTGAAGGCTCTGTCCGAAGAATACACCGGGAGAACGATGCAGCTGGGAGACCACGATTCTTTCGGAACCGTTGATTATGAATGTGCCTCTGGGTGTCATGTAGGGGATATCACCTAGATAGACGTCCTGAATGACAGTCTCAAAGTCCTCGTGCTCCTTGTCATTGCAGGATAGTTTGAGTTTGGCTTTCAAAGGAACCTTATATGTCAAACCCATTTCCAGACACTCTTCGATGGAGTAACGTGAAGGATCCACGAAATAGTCTATAAACTCCAGAGTGAAATTGTTGCGTGTGTCTTCGATCGGGAATATCTCCTGAAATACTTTGAAAAGACCCTCATCACGACGGCTATCCGCAGTAGTGTCCAACTGAAAAAAATCGCGGAAAGATTTCAATTGGACCTCAAGAAAATCGGGATAGTCTAGAAGGGCCTTAGAAGTTGCGAATGAAATACGCTGATTACTAGATATTTGCGGCATTATTTAAAGGTTGGTGAAAAAAATCTTAAAAAACGACAAAAAGGTTTAGAGCCCTCATCGGCTCTAAACCCGGATTACTTAGTCCCTATATCGGGAGGGGAGTGTCTTATTTAACTTCAACTTCTCCGCCTGCCTCTTCAAGAGCAGCTTTGACCTGTTCAGCTTCTGCCTTTGACACTTTCTCCCTGATCTTGGCGTTAGGTGCCTGATCTACGAGATCTTTGGACTCTTTCAGACCGAGACCGGTGATCTCCTTAACAGCTTTTACCATCTGGAGTTTTGCCTGACCGGCTGATATGAGGATTACGTCAAATTCAGTCTGTTCAGCTTCTGCTGCACCGGCACCGCCTTCGCTGGCTGCTACAACTACTGCAGCAGCTGCAGGTTCGATTCCGTACTCTTCTTTAAGAATATTTGCAAGTTCTTGAACCTCTTTTACGGTAAGATTAACCAGTTCTTCCGCAAGAGCTTTGATGTCTGCCATGATTATTTATTGATTTTAATTATTATTATTACTATTTAAACTATTCTTCGGCAACTTCTTTCTTTGCCTCCTGCAGAGCGGAAACGATCCTTCTGATAGGTGACTGGAGAAGACCGATTATATCTCCGATAAGTTCATCGTGAGACTTGATATTTACAAGAGTAGCGAGGTGATTTGCACCGACATATGCACACTCCTGAAGATATGCGCTCTTGAGCTCAGGTTTGCCGAATCTGGCTCCAAATTCCTTGATAATCTTGGCGGGAGCACTTGGAACGTCGGTAAACATGATCGCCGTCGAGCCTTTTAGGGTAGGATATAGAGTCTTGATTTCTTCGTTGTTGATGCCTTTACCTTCAGCGTCCAGGCCTTCGAGAGCCCTATGGAGGAGAGTATTCTTTACAACGATGAGCTTTACCTCTTTTTCAAAGCAAGCACGACGGAGATTTGATGTATTTTCCGCATTGAGACCCGAAAGGTCCGCAAGGTAGAAATTAGGGTTCTCCGCTATTTGTGCTGCTATGGTTTCAATAATCTGAGCTTTTTCTTCTTTTCTCATAACATTCGAATCTTTTATTCAACAGCACTTATTGACTTGCTATCTACACTAATACCAGGGCCCATAGTGGAAGAGAGATATATACTCCTCACATATGTGCCTTTGAGAGCCTGCGGTTTGAGTTTGATGATGGTGTTGAGCATTTCAACGGCATTCTCCGCAATTTTCTGGGCGTCAAATGACACCTTTCCAATAGCTGCGTGGATAATACCCTGTTTGTCAACTTTAAAATCAATCTTACCTGCTTTCACTTCTTTAACTGCCTTGCCGACATCCATGGTTACGGTACCGGATTTGGGATTCGGCATCAAGCCGCGAGGACCCAGAATACGACCGATAGCACCAACTTTTGCCATAACAGAGGGAGTACAGATAATGACATCAACGTCAGTCCAACCGCCTTTGATCTTTTCAATATAATCATCAAGACCAACAAAGTCTGCACCTGCTTCTTGAGCTTCTTCCTCTTTATCAGGTGTACACAGAACCAATACGCGAGTTACCTTGCCTGTACCATGAGGAAGAGTCACGACGCCGCGTACCATCTGGTTAGCCTTACGAGGATCAACACCCAAACGAACAGCCAACTCAACCGAAGCATCAAACTTGGTGAAGGAAGTCTCCTTTACCAGAGCACACGCCTCGAGGAGCTTGTACTGCCTGCCTGAGTCAACTTTGGCAACTACTGCCTTCTGATTTTTTGTCAATTTACTCATAGCGTGGTGATTTTATTGTACATCGGCAGGAAATTCACCTTCAACATTGATACCCATACTGCGAGCAGTACCGGCTACCATATTCATTGCTGATTTCTCGGTGAATGCATTAAGATCCGGCATTTTTTCCTTGGCAATCTCACGTATTTGATTCCAAGTAATGGTAGCAACCTTTTTCCTGTTGGGCTCGGGAGATCCGGCCTGTACTTTTGCAGCCTCTTTTACGAGAACGGCTACAGGAGGCTCCTTTACAACGAAAGAAAAAGACTTGTCACTGTAAACGGTAATTACCACAGGTAATACCTT
The DNA here is from genome assembly GCA_017992915.1 of Bacteroidales bacterium. Classification (GTDB taxonomy): domain Bacteria; phylum Bacteroidota; class Bacteroidia; order Bacteroidales; family UBA932; genus Cacconaster. Next base: position 31,522 of record JAGONS010000002.1, read on the forward strand.
GCCGGCTTTGTCTTGAGTGCGGGCATTAAACTGCTTGCAGAAGTCCATGATATTCACACCCTTGGAACCGAGGGCCGGCCCTACGGGAGGTGAAGGATTGGCAGCTCCGCCTTTGATCTGCAGTTTAATAAACCCGGCAATTTCTTTAGCCATAATGTCTTTTGTTTATTATTCTTTTGTTACCTGAGCAAAATTTAACTCAATGACTGACTTCCTGCCGAAGATTCTTACCATAACCTTGAGTTTTCTTCTCTCTTCGAGAATCTCCTCAACATTACCGCTAAAATCTTTGAAAGGACCGTCAATAATCTTTACAGCTTCTCCCACAACAAAAGGTACCAAGATCTCACCATCCTGATCACTCAATTCGTCCACACGACCCATTATGCGGTCAATCTCTGACTGGCGCACAGGGTTGATGACTCTCTCCTTGCCTTCAGTAAGGAAACCGATGATATTGGGAAGCTCGCGGAGGCCATCCTGGGCGATGCCGAGGATTTCCTTCTCAAACCTCTTACGTTCGTCTGCGTCATCCGGATTGTCCGACTTGAAAGAGGGGAATGTAATTTCCACAAAGAGATAACCGGGGAAAAAATTGCGCTCAGCGCTTACACGCTTGCCATTTTTAATCACAAAATACTTTTCAGTAGGAACGAGGACATCGGTAATATGCTTAAGCATTCCCTTGCCCATCTCCTTTTCAATATATTCTTTGGCGATTTTCTCTTTGTTGCCAATTATACGGACAACATACCATTTCTTGGTGATTTCACTCATAACATTACAGTTGGTAAAGACCGGTCATAATGGTTTTGATAACGAAATCAATAAGCCAGATTACAACTGACAGAATCAGCGTGCAGACCATAACCAGAATAGCTGACTGCTGAAGCTTGCTCCAGGTCGGCCAGGCAACCTTTGTTGTAAGTTCTTTGTAAGACTCTTTTACGTAAGTTCCTAATTTGCTCATTGTTATTATTTTGTTGGCAAAAACAATTGGAAGCGGTTGTTTTGCCGGTTAATAACATACCGACGCGTAACCATCGGTATTGGCAGGGGAAGAGAGATTCGAACTCCCATCGATGGTTTTGGAGACCACTATTCTACCCTTGAACTATTCCCCTATGACAACAAGAGGGTGGCGCGAATATGTGTCACCCTCTTGATATTCGTATTGTCAATTAGCTAATAATCTTGGTAACCTGACCTGAACCTACTGTACGGCCACCTTCGCGGATTGCAAAACGGAGACCTTCGTTCAGAGCTACAGGATAGATGAGCTCAACCTTAATTGTAACGTTGTCACCGGGCATTACCATCTCTACACCTGCGGGGAGTTCAATCTCACCGGTAATATCAAGTGTACGGATGAAGAACTGAGGACGATACTTGTTGTGGAAAGGAGTATGACGACCGCCTTCATCTTTCTTCAATACGTAGATTGCAGCCTCAAACTTTCTGTGAGGAGTGATGGTGTTGGGGTGAGCGATCACCTGACCTCTCTTAACCTCCTTCTTGTCGATACCACGGAGGAGGAGACCTACATTGTCACCTGCTTCACCCTGGTTGAGGATCTTACGGAACATCTCAACACCTGTCACAACTGACTTTCTAGGCGCTTCACCAAGACCGATGATATGAACCTCATCACCTGTTTTTACAATACCTGTCTCAATACGGCCGGTAGCAACTGTACCACGACCTGTGATTGAAAAGATATCCTCTACAGGCATAAGGAAAGGCTTCTCATTGTCACGCTTAGGAATAGGAATGTAGGTATCTACTGCTTCCATAAGCTCGACAACCTTTGCCTCCCACTCAGGATCGCCATTGAGAGCGCCGAGAGCAGAACCGCGGATAACGGGAGCGTTGTCACCGTCAAACTCGTAGAAGCTGAGGAGTTCACGAACTTCCATCTCAACGAGTTCAATCATTTCAGGATCGTCAACAATGTCCACTTTGTTGAGGAAAACAACGATACGGGGAACGTTTACCTGACGGGCGAGAAGAATGTGCTCGCGAGTCTGGGGCATCGGACCATCTGTAGAAGCTACAACGAGGATCGCACCGTCCATCTGTGCAGCACCTGTAACCATGTTTTTAACATAGTCAGCGTGACCGGGGCAGTCTACGTGAGCATAGTGGCGGTTTGCAGTTTCATACTCTACGTGAGAAGTGTTGATGGTAATACCACGCTCTTTCTCTTCAGGAGCATTGTCAATTTGATCGAAGGATTTAACCTCAGAAAGACCCTGCTTTGCCAATACTTTGGTGATAGCAGCTGTCAAAGTAGTTTTGCCATGGTCAACGTGGCCGATAGTACCGATGTTTACATGCGGTTTATCTCTTTTAAAACTTTCTTTTGCCATAATTTTGTTTTTATATTGTTATTAATTGCTGGAGCCGGTGGAGAGAATTGAACTCTCGACCTCTTCCTTACCAAGGAAGCGCTCTACCCCTGAGCTACACTGGCAGTATTTCAACTTGAGCGGAAGACGAGGTTCGAACTCGCGACCCTCAGCTTGGAAGGCTGATGCTCTACCAACTGAGCTACTTCCGCCTAATCAACAAAAAAAGTGGGGAGAGCAAGATTCGAACTTACGAAGGCGTGCGCCAGCAGATTTACAGTCTGCCCCAGTTGGCCACTTTGGTATCTCCCCAGGCTGTTACAATCTTTCAAACGAGCCGACAGAGGGATTCGAACCCACGGCCTGCTGATTACAAATCAGCTGCTCTGGCCAGCTGAGCTATGTCGGCTTTTTAATTTGGGAGTGCAAATATATGCCATTTATCTCAATCGGCAAAATTTTTCAGGAAATTATGCATTTTTTTCATTGCCACAATAGACTTCCTATCCTGAAGGTAACGAAAGCAAAGAGCCAGGCAACCACGAGTGTGGTGATTATGGAAATCAGCGACCATTTCCAGCTGCCGCTCTCGCGGCGAATGACGGCAGCAGTCGCCACACATGGAATATAGAGCAGTGAAAAGACCATAAAAGAAAGTGCGTTGGCCCGATTTATATTGTCGTCGGATGCTATCCTTGCCGAAAGCGCAGTAGTATCCAACTCCTCGTCGCTTTCCTGGTAGAGAACGCCCAAAGTACTGATGATAAACTCCTTAGCCGTAATTCCTGCAATAAGTGCAGCACTCATTTTCCAATCAAAACCCAGAGGCGCCATAACAGGCTCCACTGCCTCACCAAAGCGGTGTAAATAGGACGGAGAGGCCTCCTCTTCCGGAACACCCTCATTGATGGGAAAATAATCCAGGGCCCAGACAATCACTACAGCGAGCAGCACCACAGTACCAATTTTTTTTAGATATTCCGATGCGGCACTCCACATTCCTCTAAGGGCGGCTCGGATGTTCGGAATCCTTAGTGGTGGCAACTCTGTCTCATAATCCTCAGATTTTTCCCTAAAAAAAATCTTTTTATTGATAAGCGCTATTACGATACCTGTCAGAATACCCCCCAGATAGAGGAGCATCATCACCAATGTGCTGTGTCGCGGGAAAAATATCCCCGAAAAAAGTAGAAACGTAGGGATACGCGCACTACAGGGGATATAGGGGATCATCATCATAGTAAGGATACGATCCCCGCGCCTCTTTATGCTCCTTGTGGCCATTATAGCCGGCACATTACATCCAAATCCCATCAGCAGAGGGATGAACGAACAGCCGTGAAGGCCGATTCCATGCATATACTTGTCCATCAACTTCGCCGCTCTGGGCAAATATCTCGTCTCCTCAAGTAGAAATATGAAGAAAAAGAGTATAAGTATGTTAGGCAGGAATGCCAGCACCGCGCCAATACCATTTATTATACCGTTTTGAAGAAAATCCAGAAGCCATCCATCCTGCATCTTTTGCCCGAGAAAGAATGAAAATTTTCCCATCAGAGCCTCAATCCATTGCTGAGGGTAGGAACCGAGCTTAAAAGTAGAGAAGAACATGAGCCAGATGACGGCCAGAAAAATCAGAAGACCCCAGAATTTGTGGGTCAACACCGGAAAGTCGCCATCTCTCTCACCCCCCATATTATGGATGCCTCTGGTATGGTCGTGCCTGCGTTTAGCCATTTAAAAGTGCGTTTAATATTCCATCAACATCATATCCGCACTCCTTGTGAAGTTGCGCAGGTGTGCCCTGGCCGACAAATTTGTCGGGCATACCAAGTCCTGTTACCTTACAGGGAAGCTTATGTGAAACCACATACTCCGACACCGCACTGTAAAGACCGCCGATGAGTGCGCCATCTTCGAGTGTCACTATTCGGTTCACTTTGGAGCATACTTCCGCCAATATATTCTCATCGATCGGTTTGAGAAACCTCATATCACAGTGGAACACGCTGACCCCCCTCTCCTGCGCTGCTTTAACTGCAAGAGAACCATTGTGGCCTATGGCTCCGATACTCAGCAAAGCAACGTCATTCCCCTCCTGTAGAATAACTCCGCGTCCCGGCTCAATCCTCTGAAAAGGTTCATTCCTCCAGGCGGTACCATTGCCGGTACCTCGCGGATACCTTATTATAATGGTACCATACTCCGGCAGTGTTGCGGAATACATCATATTGCGAAGATCAAGTTCATTTAGAGGTGCAGCAATCATCACATTTGGAATCGGTCTGAAGCAGGAAAAATCAAAAGCACCGTGGTGAGTGGGACCATCTTCTCCGACAATGCCCGCCCTGTCAAGACAGAAGACGACCTTCAGTTCTTGAAGGGCTACATCATGTATCACGTTGTCGTATGCACGCTGGGCGAATGAGGAGTAGATATTGCAGAAAGGTAACATTCCCGCAGCAGCCAGACCTGCAGAAAAGGTAACTGCGTGCTGCTCGGCGATTCCCACGTCAAAAGTACGGTCGGGTATTTCACACATCATTATGTTCATGCTGCAGCCTGTAGCCATAGCAGGGGTAATGCCTATAATCTTTTCATTTTCTCTCGCAAGGTCAAGCAATGTCTGTCCGAATACATCCTGGAATTTGGATGCACCTGTCTTGCCAGAGATTCTTGCGCCTGTAACGGGGTCAAACTGGCCCGGCGCATGCCAAATTGTCTGATTCTCCTCTGCAGGCTTATAGCCTTTCCCTTTTTTAGTTATGACATGAAGGAGTTTGGGTCCCTCAATCTCTTTCAGACGACCTAGCATATCGACCATTTGCCCGATATCGTTACCGTCCATTGGTCCGAAGTACCTAAATCCTAGAGAGTCGAAAAGATTGCTTGCGCTGGTGTTACGCAAAATGCCCTTTTTAATGTATTTTATAAAATGTTGAATATGATCACGTATCTTACCGGCACCAAGGCGATCCCATATACTCTTCTTTATCCGATTGTATTTGCGACTGGTGGTCACCTTTATAAGGTGGTTGTGCAATGCACCGATACTTTTATCTATTGAAATCTGATTGTCATTAAGGATCACCAGGAGATTAGTCTTGAGGGAACCTGCATTATTGAGTCCTTCAAAGGCCAGCCCACCGGTCATTGAACCATCGCCTATAACTGCCACAAAATGATCTTTGCTTCCCTGCATCTGCGCTCCCACAGCTAAGCCAAGCGCTGCTGAAATGGATGTGGAGGAGTGTCCTGTACCGAATGCGTCATACTCGCTCTCCGAACGCTTGGGAAAGCCACTGATGCCCCCTGACTTGCGATTGGTCTTAAAGGCTTCACGCCTGCCGGTAAGAATCTTGTGTGCATATGCCTGATGGCCTACATCCCAGACTATTTTATCGTTCGGGGTATCAAATACCCTATGAAGTGCCACTGCAATTTCCACAACCCCTAGACTGGCCCCTATATGGCCCGGATTGGCAGCGCAGCAGCTGACAATATACTCCCTGAGCTCGGAACACAACTGCTCCAGCTCTTCTATCGACAACTCTTTGATATCTGCCGGATATTCTATTTTTTCAAGTAATTTCACCGGATTCGTCCTATCTGATTATGGTTTGATCCCTATCGGGACCAATGGAAATAATTTTTATGGGAATACCTGTCTCTTGCTCTATAAATTGCACATAGCTTATAAATTCGTGAGGAAGTTCCCCCTCTTCACGTATTCCGGTAAGATCTCTCTTCCAGCCGGGAAACTCACTATAAACGGGAATTACTTTGGAAGAGGAGTCGTAAGGCACCTGCGAGCATTTTTGCCCATCCACTATATACGATGTTGCCACCTTTATTGTGCCAAATGTGTCGAGAACATCCGATTTCATCATTATAAGATCGGTAACTCCGTTAATCATTATAGCATATTTTAAAGCCACGAGATCAAGCCAGCCGGTGCGGCGGGGACGTCCGGTGGTAGCACCGAATTCAAATCCGCGGTGACGAAGCTCTTCACCTTTCTCATCAAAAATTTCTGTCGGGAAGGGACCGCTGCCCACTCTGGTACAATAGGATTTAAAAATGCCATATACCCGACCCACACGTTTGGGAGAGACTCCGAGCCCAATGCAGGCACCCGCACAGGCAGTAGATGATGAAGTCACAAAGGGATATGAGCCGAAATCAATGTCGAGCATCAAACCTTGAGCACCCTCTGCGAGAACTTTTTTGCCGGAGCCGAGCAGTTCGTTCACCATATATTCGCTGTCAACAATATTGAAACTTCTAAGATACTCCACGGCCTCAAGCCACTCAGCTTCATTTTGCATGGGATCATAATCAAAGTCATACTGTCTGAGATATTCAATATGCTGATCTTTAAGTGTGTTATATCTGGAGATAAAATCAGGTGCAAGGATATCACCCGCCCTGAGTCCGTTGCGACCGATCTTGTCCATATATGTAGGGGTGATGCCCTTAAGAGTAGATCCGATCTTCGCCGCTCCTTTGGCTGCCTCCTGGGCCGCATCCATTGTGCGGTGTGTAGGCAGGATCAGATGGGCTTTTTTGGAAATGGCAAGACGATCCTTTACGGGAACGCCCATTTTTATGATGGCTTCGCACTCTCCTTTGAAAATAATGGGATCCAGCACGACACCGTTGCCTATGATATTTGTGGCTTGCGAGCGGAAAACCCCCGAAGGAACAGTATGCAGTACGATTTTGTTACCCTCAAAGTGAAGAGAATGCCCTGCATTGGGTCCCCCTTGGAAACGAGCTATGACAGGATATCTATCTGCAAGCACATCAACGATTTTTCCCTTTCCTTCATCTCCCCACTGGAGTCCCAGAACTACATCAAGTGTCATAATATATAAATATATGGATTTTGAAATAACATGCTAAGTTACAACTTATATTCCAATTGCAGAAATAAAACTGGAGGGTGCAATTTATATTTTGCCGTTTCGTTGAAATGCACTATTTTTAACATTTCTTTGCAAAATCCTAAAATAAATAATTATGGCAGAAAAATTGACCAAATTGATCAACGACTCATTTGTAGCAAGGTGGAGTGCCCTGATTCTCATCTCACTGATGATGTTTTTCGCATACATGTTCGTTGATGTGATGTCCCCGCTCAAATCCCTCATCGAAAACTCCCTCGGATGGGACAGCGGAGTATTCGGCACATACGCTGCATCCGAATACATACTGAATGTAGCCGGATTCCTTATCATCGCAGGTATTATCCTCGACAAAATGGGCGTGCGTTTTACAGGCACACTCTCCGCTTCTCTGATGGTGATCGGAGCAGCTATCAAGTTTATAGGTATTACCGACTGGTTTCAGACTACGGCTTTCAGCGCATGGCTCGACAGCTGGTGGACAGCTCTACCCAGCAGTGCCAAAATGGCATCCCTTGGTTTCATGATTTTCGGCTGCGGTGCTGAAATGGCCGGTACTACGGTTTCAAAGATTATTGCAAAATGGTTTAAAGGCAAGGAAATGGCCCTCGCAATGGGTCTTGAAATGGCTATCGCCCGTCTGGGCGTATTCGCCGTAATGTGGCTTGCCCCTATCATTGCCGCCCGTTACAACGCTTCGGTACTTGCTCCCGTTGCATTTTGTTCCGCACTCCTGTGTGTAGGTCTTATCTTCTTCCTCGTATTTACCGTAATGGATCGCAAGCTTGACAATCAACTTGTTGAAGCCGGCATAAAGGAGGAAAAAAGTTCTGAGGACGAATTCCGAGTTAGGGATTTGGGCAAGATTTTTTCAAGCAAGATGTTCTGGATTGTAGCTCTGCTCTGCGTACTCTACTACAGCGCTATTTTCCCCTTCCAGAGATATGCACCCAACTTCCTCGAAGTGACTCTGAATATCGATGCAGGTACGGCTTCACGACTATTCAGCTTTTTCCCCATCCTGGCAATGGTCCTGACTCCTGTTCTTGGAATTTTCCTTGACCTTAAAGGAAAGGGAGCATCCATGCTTATGCTCGGATCCATCATAATGATAGTATGTCACCTGAGTTTCGCATTCCTACTGCCCCTATACCCTCATAAATGGTTTGCGTTTCTGCTGATAATAGTACTGGGAGTCTCTTTCTCTCTTGTGCCTGCAGCCCTCTGGCCTTCCGTTCCCAAGATTATTGACGAAAAGATCCTCGGATCGGCCTACTGTCTTATATTCTGGGTGCAGAACATAGGTTTGAGCTTCGTACCACTTCTCATCGGAAAGGTACTCCTCCATACAGGTGGATATTTCGCTCCAATGCTCATCTTCTCGAGCTTTGGCGTGCTTGCCTTCATCTTCAGTTTCCTACTCAAAGCAGAAGACCGTCGCAAAGGTTATGGCCTCGAATTACCCAACATAAGAAAATAATAAAGAATCAAAACTATTAACTTTATAATAACTATCTATGACTGAACAACGAATTCAAGCCAATAAAAAGAACATTCAGAGATGGGCCTGGATTGCCCTCGCGTGCCTCGTGGTACCGATGTTTGCATCCTACTTCTTCGATGACATGTTCTCAACTCTCTCCCACATCTTCAAGCATCCGGAAATGCTGGAGCTCGGTTGGGACTCCGCCAACTATGGATTCTACGCGGGCGGCTATTCCTTTCTCTGCGTATGGGGCGGCCTGATTGTATGTGGTATGCTTCTCGATAAATGGGGTGTACGCATAACAGGATCCATCTTCGTAGGTTTGATGATTGCCGGTGCAGCACTTGTCTATGTAGCTATCTCCACGCCTTCCATTGTGGCTTCCGGTCACTCTCTTACCGTGGCCTATATCGGCTGTATGCTCTTTGGACTCGGCAGCGAAATTGCCGGAGTAGGCGTCACCCGTTCCATTGCCAAATGGTTTAAAGGCAGTTATACTGCGCTCGCAATGGGACTCCAGCTAGCCATAGCCAGACTCGGTACGGCAACCGCATTTATACTCTCTCCCCGACTCGTTTCTGCAGCTGCAAACGGTATGTATCCCCTTAGCGAGACCAGCAAACCCGCTTTGTTCGGGCTAGGACTACTCCTGATTGGAGGTATCCTTTGGGCCATCTTCGTTGCAATGGACGCCAAATTTGACAAGCTTGTAGGTACTACAGACAGGGTTGTAACTTCCGACGAAGACAAATTTAAATTTTCCGATATTTTTAAGGTTCTCAGTAATAAACACTTTATCCTGATTTCGCTTCTCTGTGTATTCTTCTATGTTTGCATCATTTCATTCAAAAAGTTTGCGACATCCATCCTCATTCCCCGTTTCGGCATCGAGTTGGAGGCCGCTACCTGGATGATATCGATGATACCTTTCTTTACTGTTGTCGGCACTCCCCTTTTCGGTGTTCTGGTTGACAAGTTCGGAAAGGCGACAATTTGGATGATTACCGGCTCCGTAATGGTATTTGTAGCACACCTTATAGTGGGCTTCGCTCCTGCAGGTGTTCCCTTCTACGGTTATCTCGGTATTGCACTTTTGGGAACAGGGTATTCACTCGTACCTGCAGCAATGTGGCCTTCTGTACCCAAGATCGTGCCCGATAAGAATCTCGGAACAGCATATTCACTCATATTCTGGATTCAAAATATGGGTATGCTCCTCGTTCCTCTCTTTGTCGGCAGAATTTTCAAAAACACTATTACCGCTACAGCAGGTTCAGAACTCTTTGCCCAACAAGAAGTAACAGCAGCAGTAAATGCGGAATGGATTTTCATTTGCCTCGGCCTCATTGCCATAACAATTTCCATTCTCTTTGCACGTTCTGCCAAAAAGAACCCTCATCTGGAGCTGGACGAACCCAATAAGAAGTAACAACCTCATTATGCAGAAATTACAGTATTATTTTTTAGTCACAACTTTATTGCTCGTTTCCTCCCTCTCTTTTGGACAGAATCGCGCAAAAGGTTATTACAAAGATATATTCTTTGACGGAGGTATATTTCTCAACTCTTATCCTGATCTTCCTGCCGCCAACTACTTGAATCTGTCCATTGAGATGTTTAATTCGTCTAAAAGCGAATATCTAACTGCTTTGGACACACTTTATCAGACCCTACTGTTTTGCGGATCGGAAATTGATGAGAACGGAATCCTTCTCTATCCTGATGGTGCACCAAGATTCAGAATGATATACACGAACGGTGGAAAAGCCACCCAGCACGGACGCTCTCTCGGAGAAAAGGGCCGTGAAAACGTACGTCGATTTGTTGCTGAAGGCGGCAGTTATCTTGGCACTTGTGCCGGCGCATACATAGCTTCAAAAGGTTTCGTTAGAGACAGCGGTATAGTGGATGTTCCGGAGTACTACGGAATATGGCCCGGTTATACGAGGGGAACCACTCTGAATAAGTCCTTCACATCTCTGTTTGTAGAGAAAGGATCCCCCCTGATCCAATATTATTCCTTCGGCGGTGACATGGTAATTGACAGTGTAAGGCACAATGGCGGATGCTTTGCCTGGATGGAAAATAATGTACCTGAGGGCACCGAGGTTACCTTGCGCTACGATGGAGACACCCTCAAGATTGAAAGAAACATCCACAGAGAAGTGGCAGGATGGGCATACAAGGCTTCCGAATATGATGGACGCGTAGTTCTCATTGGTTCTCATCCTGAAAGAGTAGTTTCCGGAGAAAGACTGGAATTAATGTCCGCTATGATAAAGTACGCCCTTGACGGGAACGGACGTCCGAGATTGAAAGGTATTCTTGAAAATGGTGAACCTCGAGAGATGAAGTGTTCAACATCTGAGAACAATCCGGCATTCACAAAAATCGGTGATAGACAATATCATCATTTTGCAGTAAATATTCCGAAGGGTACCGATAAGGTTACAATTACAATCTCACCGCAAAAGGGTTGGGAAGAATTTGATTTATACTTATTTGCGAATCCCGAATCTTTTGCTTTCAATGACAACTCTTTGTATTTCAATGTCGGCAACGGTGTTGCCAAAGACTTGACAATAATAAAACCTGCTGCCGGCAGAGTGTACATTTCTGTTTTCTGTGCAACTACCGTAGATACTGAAGCAACTTCATATGGTCAACAGTACACAGGTCGTATTGGCGTTCTTAACGGTGTGCCGTACACCATAAGCGTATCCTATTGATTGCTCCTGTCCGGCTAGTTCGATTGCTATCGATAAGAGGTAGCTATTTATGATATAACCCCAAAAGTCGTTTTCAACTTTTGGGGTTATATCATTCTTTACAATTTATATTATTTACAATATCGTGACTGCCACAGTCAAACCGGCCATCACGATGGAAACCATAGACATCAGCTTGATAAGTATGTTGAGTGAAGGCCCGGAGGTATCCTTGAAAGGGTCACCTACGGTATCGCCTACAACTGTTGCTTTGTGCACATTGGATCCTCTGCCACCAAAATTACCATCCTCAACGTATTTCTTTGCGTTATCCCATGTTCCACCGGCATTTGCCATAAAGATGGCAAGTACAAATCCGGAACTCAAACCTCCGAGCAACAATCCGACCACACCCGCAACATCGAAAAGAATTCCCACCAGAATAGGAACCACTATGGCAAGAAACGAAGGCAGGAGCATCTCCCTCTGGGCCCCACGCGTGGAAATTTCTACGCATCTCGCATAGTCAGGAACTGCCTCACCGGTAAGTATTCCCTTAATCTCACGGAATTGTCTGCGTACCTCATCCACCATCTTCTGGGCAGCGCGTCCAACCGCGTTCATAGTCAAACCACAGAAGAGAAAGGACATCATGGCACCTATGAAGAGTCCGGCCAGTAGCTTAGGATTCATAACGTTGATAGAATAATACTCCAATAGATCCGGAATGGTGGCGTAAGCCACCTCCACTTGGCGACCGGCAATATCTACCACTGTTTGCCCAATATTTATCAAAGCGATTTTTATCTCCTCAAGATATGAAGCAATCAATGCCAAAGCTGTCAGGGCTGCCGAACCTATGGCAAATCCCTTGCCGGTAGCGGCTGTGGTGTTGCCAAGCGCATCAAGAACATCAGTCCTCTTCCGCACTTCCGGGTCGAGATTGCTCATCTGCGCATTTCCTCCGGCATTGTCCGCTATGGGCCCATATGCGTCAGTAGCAAGGGTAATGCCCAGAGTCGAAAGCATACCCACAGCAGAAATGCTGATACCGTAAAGCCCAATACTTAAGTTCTGTGCTGAAAGCATTGCAGATATCTCAAATTTGATGGCAAAAAGATATGCAAGAATGATAGCCACCGCAACTGTGATGACCGGTATCGCTGTTGATATCATACCGACTCCAAAGCCCGAGATAATCACAGTGGCAGGACCTGTCTTTCCGCTTTCTGCAACCTTGCGAGTGGGCCTGTATGAGTGTGAAGTGAAGTATTCTGCCGAACGTCCTATTATGATACCCGCCAGCAATCCTACAATTACCGAACAAGAGATCCAAACCCAGTTTTCCAATTTTAGTAGCCACAATATGACGAAAGTGAAGATAGCTATGAATACTGCACTAAGATTAACTCCAAGACTGAGCGATTTGAGTAGCTGGTCCATTCCGGCATTTTCTTTGGTACGTACTGTAAAGATTCCCAGAATTGATAGCACGATTCCCACCGCTGCAATTAACATCGGGGCAAAAACGGCACTAAGCTGGGCATCATATCCTTTCGAAAAGAAGGCGGAAGCGCCGAGAGCCGTAGTTGCGAGAATCGCGCCACAATAAGACTCATAGAGATCTGCGCCCATGCCGGCAACATCTCCCACGTTGTCACCCACATTGTCCGCGATAGTTGCGGGGTTACGAGGGTCATCCTCAGGAATATTCTCCTCTAATTTACCTACAAGATCTGCTCCCACATCAGCAGCTTTGGTATATATGCCGCCGCCTACTCTCGCAAAAAGTGCCTGCGTAGAGGCTCCCATACCGAAAGTGAGCATAGTGGTAGTAATAACCACCATTTTCTGTTCGGGAGTAGTCTCTTTGATAAAAGCCTCTAGGATAAGATACCAAATAGAGATATCCAACAGGCCAAGTCCTACTACGGTCAAACCCATCACCGCTCCCGAACGAAATGCCACCTTGAGTCCTGAGTTAAGCGAAGTTCTGCAAGCATTCGCAGTACGTGAGGAGGCAAAAGTAGCGGTTTTCATACCGATAAATCCTGCCAGTCCGGAGAAAAAACCTCCTGTCAAAAATGCAAACGGCACCCAAGGGTTTTGTACTCCGAAACCATATGCTAGAATGGCAAAAAATAGAGCGAGAATTAAAAATACGATGGTAACTACCTTGTACTGTTGCTTTATATAGGCCATAGCCCCCTTCCTGACGTGAGAGGCAATCTCCTTCATAGTCGGAGTCCCTTCATCCGTCCGCTTCATTCGGCGATAAAAGATAAAAGCAAATACCAGTGCCAAAATCGAGCATGCCGGAACTAGAAAAAAGATTGGAGTCATGATTTAGTTGTTAGTTTAGAGTGTGGAGTATGTAGTTATTTTAGAGTTATAAGTGGGTAGTTAGGAGTATGTAGTATGTAGTATGTAGTGTGTAGTGTGTAGTGTGTAGTGCAATGTAGTGTAGCGTGGTTATGTTAGCGTGGCAGCGTGCATCGTACTATAGTGTAAAATGTAATGTGTAGTATAATGTAATATAGTATAGTTTTGTATGGCGTAGTGTTGTGTAGTATTGGAGCAACTATATTTATTAAATTACAACTTCAGTAAAAAATGAATCATCCAAATCAGGAATTTCACTATGTACCAACATCTTTAATATGGTCATATCGCCGGTCGAACAGAACAAAGACTCTCCATTCCCGCAAAATATCTCCCGCATTTGAGAGAGCACTCTCATTGTCTGCGCCGCAATAGCCGGTGCAGGATTGACAATCACGATTTCCGGACCTGCGATTCTACGTATTGCCTTCTCCAAAAAAGGATAATGGGTACAGCCCAAAACTATATGATCAGCTCCGGCGGCAACCATGCCATCTATATGATGATGCAGCAGATTGTCAATCTCAGGAGAATCAAAGACACCTCTCTCAATCATCTCTACGAGCCCCTCTCCCACCTGTTCGACTACCCTTACATCTCCTGCAAAACGCGCCAGCGTATCCAGGTAGAGTCTGCCTCTAAATGTCCCGGCTGTTGCCAGAACCCCTACTATACCACTCCTGGAGTGCAATGCAGCGGGTTTTATAGCCGGCTCCATCCCCACAAAAGGTACCTCAAACTTCTCCCTTAGTGAACCGATAGCGGCTGCCGTGGCCGTATTGCAGGCAACCACAATAATCTCTGCTCCCCTATCGATGAGATAAGCGGATATCTTAGCCGATCTCTCCCTGATAAATGCCGGATCTTTCGGTCCGTAAGGGCAAAAAGCTCCATCAGCAAAATAGAGAGAGGATTCACCGGGCATTAGGCGATGAATCTCGCGCCAGACGGATAAGCCGCCCACTCCGGAATCGAAAATGCCAATCATCGGTCAAAGGTAAGAAAAAATTCGCCTGATTGTATAACAAAGGCCCCGAAAGTTTACACTTTCGGGGCCCATAGTATAGGACAAAACCGTCCCAAGCATCAAAGATTAGTCGTTGATATTCTTAGGAATCAGGTCGTTGGAGTCAATCTCCTCCTGAGGGATGGAGAACTTCCAGCGGGGATCGCTGGCCTCAACATACATAGCTGTCGATACTGCAGGATCGTGGTTGGTGTTGCGTCTATCAAGAGCCAGACCGAGACGTTTCAGGTCAAGGAAACGATGTCCCTCACCCCAAAGTTCGATTCTTCTGTAGAAGTAAATTTCATCCAGAAGATCTTTACCTGTCTTGGTGCTCTTTACATAAGCGTTATCACGCGCTTTGTTGAGAGTGTAGAGGTGAGTCTGAGCTGCACTATTATCATTGAGTTTTGCACAAGCCTCCGCTGCTATCAGATACATCTCACCAAGTCTCATGTAGGTGTGATCAGCTACCGAACTTGAAGGGTCAAGAACTTGGAACTTCCTATTCATATAAGGCTTTTTGGTGTACCTCGTGTTGGGTACCTGGAAAGCCTTTCCGGTAGGATCCCATAGAGTCTTACGAATGTCTGTTGCGGGGATAGCATCGTACAGAGTGTTGTTAATACACTTGGGACAGCTCCTGATGTTGGAGGAGTTGAAGTTGATGGACATATAGGCCATATAACCATAAAAATAGAGAGTCTGGTCGGGAATCATATGGAATGCCCACATCCACTCTACATTGGAAGCATCATTAAAGCCATTCGTGTAATCACTCTGACTCATCAGTTTTGCGCTGGTGGTATTGATTGCCATCTCTGCATACTTCTTGGCATTGGCCCAGTCATGCATTGCCAGAGCAACACGTGCCCTGAGACCCATTACCGTAGCAGCCACGAAGTGCGTTTTTGATGTAAAGGAACTTGTACCAAGCATTGTGATCGACTGCTCAAGGTCGGTTACAATCTGAGCATAGATATTTTCTACCGTCTCCAGAGGCTTCTTAACCTCTTGAGTGTTGACTACTAGAGGGGTAGCAAGTTGGTTGTTCTGCTTGCCGGGCTCGTATCTGTCACCATAGAGCTGAACCAGCCAGAAATAAGCCATACCTCTGTATGCAAGAGCCTGACCTTTGATCATCTGCTTATCGGCCTCGGGACCTACTGCATTATCCACATTATCGAGGATCTGGTTGGCATTGGAAATCCACATATAGGAGATTCTGAAGGGGAATGCAGTAAGCCAACCGTTTGCATTTCTCTGGCCATTCCATTTCACCTCACCGGTGTTAGTCCACCATCCGTTACCCGCAGTCGGGAATACGAGATCCTCTCCCATCGCATCCATTGCAATCTGGAAGGAGGGGTAGCCGCTGATGTTCTGTCTTGAGTAATACTGTCTCACCATGGATTTGTGAAGACCGTTCAATGCACCTAAAGCATTTTCCGTAGTAGTGAAGATGAAACTTGCATCATAGGCTGATGTCGGAGTAGTTTCAAGAAAATCCGGACTACAGGAAGCTATACCTGCGAAAACCGCAAGACAAGCCAATATTTTTATTATATTTTTCATACTGTATTATTCTTGTTTGTTAATGGTTGATTTTCGCTGATTAAAATTGAACATTCAAACCGAACGTAATAGTACGTGCGGGGGAATAAACGTTGGACTGTGTACCCGCAAACGAATATTGAGGGTCCATACCCTTACGAGCAGTAAATGCATAAACGTTCTCACCGCTGGCGTAAATTCTGATACCTGAAAGATCAAGCTTTTCAGCCCACTTCCTGGGGAATGAATATGCAAGTGTTATGTTCTTAAAGGAGAAGTATGAGGCACTGGTGAGCCATCTGCTGGAACCTGCGTTCTGATTAGGGTTTTTAGTGGTATCAATTCTGGGAACCTCGGTAATATCGCCCGGTTTCTGCCATCTCTTGAGGATGTCAATATGCATGGCTGAACCATAACCTGAGTGTCCCATAAGTGAGCCGTAAACGCTGTCATATACCTGACCGCCTATCTGGTAGGTCGTGAGTATTGAGAGTTCGAAACCCTTCCAGGTAAGAGAGTTCTGGATAGAACCGTAGAGATCGGGAATTGAGGTGCCTACATAATAGTAGTCGGCAATTGTGTAGTCATTGACAATTTCGCTGCCGGTAACATTACCCTCAGCATCCTTGATATCCTTACTATAGAGCGCATCACCGGTCTGAGGATCCACGCCTTCCCATTTCCTAAGCCAGAAATCATACATGGAGTGACCTACCATATACTTCTTGGTGCCGCTTATGATCTCTTCCTGAGGAAGTTTTGTGATTTCATTCTTGATATGGGATGCATTGATCATCATATTCCAGGTAAAATCTTTTGTGCGCACAATATCACCGGCGAGCTGTAGCTCAATACCCTGGTTGTACATGGAACCGATATTCTGCCACTGTGAAAGCACACCTGAAGAGGTGGGGAGCGGAACCTCGAAAAGGAGGTTGTCGGAAATCCTGTGGAAAAACTCTATCTGTCCGTTGAGACGGTTGTCAAAGAAACCGAACTCCAATGCAACGTCAAAGCTGCGGTTTTTCTCCCACTGGAGTTCTTTGTTACCGGCCTGAGTCGACTGGATAAAACCGGAGGCATTTGCATTGTTGAGGATACCGTAAAGTGACTGCCATTGATACCATGAACTGGTGCCGTCATTACCTACAGAACCATAAGATGCCCTGAGTTTCAGAGCAGAGATCCAGGGCTGACTTGCTATGAAGGACTCCTGATCGAGTCTCCACGATCCGCCTACTGACCAGAAGTTACCCCAACGTGCATCTTTGTAGAAACGTGAGGTTGCGTCCCTTCTGAAGGATGCGGACACATAGTACTTGTGGTTGTAGTTGTAGTTGGCACGCGCCATATAACCTTCCGTCCTATATGCCTGTGAATAGGTATAGAGGGAGTTGATCGTAGTGAAGTTGATCAACTCGGCATTACCCTCAGCGATCAGGCCCTGCTTCATACCGTATGTGTACTTGTAATCATTCTTGTAGCTCTCGTGTCCGAGGAGCAGGTCAATATTGTGATTGTTGAATGATTTTACATAGGTCAGCAACTGGTTGAAGTTGTAGGTGTCATAGCGATAATTGGTAATGCTGCCACGACCTGCGGGAGCACCGTCACCCACATGGGGGTTCTCATAGGTGGAATTGAGATAGTTCCTAAAGTCATAACCACCATTTACGGAGAATTTGAATCCCTCAAAGAAGGTGATGTCGATATAGGCTCTAGCGTTTACCAAGTTTCTCTTATAGAGGTTATCATTCCAAAGAGTCTCTGCAATTACGTGACGACCGGGGCTTGCACTTGCACCACGATTGGTCCAATCATAAATCTTATCACCCTTATCATCAAGCTTGATTGCACCGGAAGCATCGTGCTCATAGATAGGATAGATAGGACCTATGAACCTTGAGAAGTAGAAGGGGTTGACATAAGCGGTGCTACTGCCGTCACTGGTAACGTTGGAGTTAGCCATCGTAGCTGCCAGGTTGACACCTGCCTTAATCCACTTACGTGGCTGCACGTTCATATTCAGACGCGCATTGGCTCTCTCCATGTAAGATTTGATGGAGAAACCCTCCTCATCCATATAACCAATCGACATATAATAGTCGGTTTTAGCGGTTGCACCGCCTGCAGAAAGTGAATACTCCTGTTTGTGACCGATACGTGCAATACCATCAGCCCAGTCCAGGTCTTCAGTGTAGAGAAGTTTTGCTGCAGGATTGAGTGTACCGTCAACGCCTACTATTTGGTCATTAGCCACGTTGAAAGGGTTATTCAGCAGTTGTGAATAGATCTTCTTCGAAGCTTCTATGGAGGCTGTCTCCATTGTATAGGTTGAGCCCGAAGCAGATAGATAAGCGTTACGCAATGCCTCCCACTCAATAGGGTAGTACTGGTATGCATCGAGTCTTTGATACTCCTGGATAGCCCTCATACTGATACCTTGATTGACTTTTACGTTGAACTGCACTTTCTCGCTGCGTCCCTTCTTAGTGGTGACGAGTACCACACCATTGGCGGCACGGCTACCGTAAAGAGCTGAAGAAGCGGCGTCCTTGAGGATGGTGATATTCTCGATGTCATCCGCGTTAAGATTGGAGATCGCATCAAACGGCACGCCGTCCACCACATAAAGGGGAGATGAGCTGGCGTTGATGGATCCGAAACCACGGATACGGATTCCTCCTGATGAACCGGGCTGTCCGCCTGCAGAAGTAAACTGCACACCGGCAGAGATACCTTCCAATGCGTTAGCCACGTTGGTCAGAGGACGACTCTCAAGTTTTTTGCTCTCGAGAGCTACTGCCGATCCCGTGAAGTCTTTTTTGGCTACTGTACCGAAGGCAACGAAAACCACTTCTTCGAGTGTTTCCGTATCAACCTCCAGATCTACATGAATAGTGCTTCTGCCTGATACCGGTACTTCAATGGTCTTGTAACCGATGAAACTAAAGATAAGAGTAGCATTTGAGGAAACGTCTATAGTGAAACGACCATCAACATCAGCTGCAACACCGGCGGTTGTACCTTTTACCTGAATGGAGGCAAAAGGAATGGGTTCACCTGTCTCTCTATCTGCCACTGTACCTTTAACAGTGATATTCTGCGCAGAAACAACTCCCGTCAGCAATATAGCTGCAAGAGCGAACAGAAACTTAATTCTCTTCATAGAATATATAGGTATTTGGTTAATAAAGTTTTTCTTATGTATAGACTGCAAATATAAACAAATCTTTGATATCTCCAAATGTGCAGCACAAAAAAATCGGGGATGGCCAGGCCATCCCCGATTCAATTATAGGTCGGCAAAAATTAGTTTTCTACTACGAAATTGGCCTTGGATGCCATTTCACAACCAACTTTGCCTTTAAATGTATTCAGAATCTTCACCTGTGGAGATGTCGATTGCATACCGGCTTTGGTGTCGGGTGCTGCAGGGACGAACTCTACCGGTGTGCCGGCAGGAATCTCGTAATGTGTCTTTACGAAGGGGAAACCTGCTGCATACTGATACACGTTGATCTGATACTTAGTAACAACGGATGAGAGCTCTTTGCTCTCGGCGTCAACCTTGAATACCATGGGATCGGTACCATCGCTGGAAGCCGATGCAAAGCTTTCGTACGTATAAACGTAGGACCTTGATCCGTAATAACCATAGAAGCCACCGAACTGATTGCCATACTCTTCATATTCGTACTCAATACCCGTATGTGTGAAGGTGTGGTTGGAAGGATCATAGTATGCCCACCACATGGATCCGTTGGCGATTCCGATGCTTGTTATGACATATTTGTATGCCTCTGCAGTAGGATATACATCAAACTCGGTGCTGTCAACCAGATATGTACCGGTTACCAAATCATCCGACTGTGAAGGATCAACATACATGAATATGGTATGAACGAAACCCTGTGCCTTTCCACCACCGTACGCAACGGCAACGAGGGAGTAGAGTCCGGAACCGGATTGAGGCATAGGAACAAATGCTCTGCCCGAGGCGGTTACCGATACATATTCAACAGCATCTTGTACAATATTTTTGATACATGATTCTCCATCAGTACCTTGAACAACTGCCAGTCTTACCTCTTCAACATCTTCTCCGAGTACAACATCGGCAGCCACATAGGAGATACCGTCCGAGTCGGTGAATGCACCGGAGTAAGTAGCTTCAACCGAGTAGTCCTTCTGCTCGAAACCGGGGAAGTTGATAAACACATTGCCTGCAGAAATAGCATTCCAGCCGCCGATACCGAACATATAAAACATTGGTGCAATCTGGACAAGGCCGGGAGTCACACCGTCATCTTTGTAGAAAAGTACTTTGTTGAGTGCATAGTTCTCTGCGGTAGCCCTACTTGTAAAGTTACCGGGGTGCAAAATATACACCATAGCACCGTAATTAGAGTTTACCGTCACTTTAATGTCATCATATCCAACAAGATCGGGTTCGGTAATTTCGAGACCCCTATAGGTTTCTCCTACATCGAGAATCCTCAACTCGGGCTTATCACCATGACCATAAGGGGAGATCATTCTGAACAGCTTGGGGTTGATGTCGTTTTGTAAAATCTGGAACGGTATTTCCTCACCCATGTAGAAATTATCGATCAGAGTTGCCGTACCGAGGGATGTCCAGGGTGATGGTATAACTGCTTTAAGGTCGCAGTATTTACTGCCATATTCTGTAGCCTGGCTAGGATCAGTGATTGAAATAACCACTGCCTGGAGATTGTCATAACCCATCGTATCGAAGCTATATCCGATAGTGAGTTTTGTCGTGGCCGAACCTGCAGGGAAAGTCACGCTTGAAGGGATTGCAAGAAGCCCGGCACCTTCGCCAGTAACTGTCAGACCTACTGTCAGAGCATCTGAAGTAACGATACGGCCAAGTTTCAGGTCAAAAGAGGTCTTGTCTGAAGCAAGACTTATACTCTTTGTACCGTCATAAAAATATACCTGAGGACCTGTCTCCTTCTCTGCCGGCTGGTAAGGATCATATTTCTCGTAGCAGCCAACTGCAAGGAAAACAAGCATCAGTGATGTAAATATGTTTAATATCTTTCTCATAATTATTGTTCTGAATTAAGTCTGAAAGTTAATCTGTAACACCGTCGCGAAGATCTCTGCCTTCACCGGTAGTGGGCAGTTGTCCGCCTGTATTGTCAACGATACCGAAGTTGGTATTCATCTCTGCCTGAGGGAACCTCATAAGGAGCCATGGATCATTGGCTGCAAGATTGAAACGGAATGCAGCCGGCATATTGTTGGTCTCGTCATGGAAGCGAACCAGAGGCTTGTTGAGACGACGTGCATCGGGAACCGCAAAGCCTTCTCCCCAAAGTTCTACACGGCGCTGGAACCAAATCTCATCAAGAAGTGAGAGGCCGCGACCTGCTACGCTATATTGAGGATCACGATAAGTCTTTACGAAATTTGAAAGAATATCACGAGCTGCGCCCTCATTACCCAAACGTGCCTGGCACTCTGCCTGGATAAGGATCATTTCCTCAACACGCATAAGCGGGGT
This sequence comes from Bacteroidales bacterium, assembly GCA_017992915.1. Classification (GTDB taxonomy): domain Bacteria; phylum Bacteroidota; class Bacteroidia; order Bacteroidales; family UBA932; genus Cacconaster. The sequence continues at coordinate 53,446 of JAGONS010000002.1, forward strand.
GTCCTCATCGTTGGATGTAGTACCGATTGTCAAACAACCGAACTTCACATTTGTGTAGGGGAGATAAGGAAGTTTTGCATCTCCACCGTCATCTGCGTGGGCAACATCATCGTAACCCGGCCATTTAAGACCGTCAAGCAGTGTTGACTCAAGATTCTCATCAACCCACCACTGTTTGCGGATATCGGTGTCAGGAATCTTGTTGTAGAGGAGAGTGTTGATTAAGGTATAACACTGGGTGGCGGGTGCATAACCCCAGGCTGAGAATGAACGCAACCAGGATGAAGTGGTAGCATAGCGATATCTCATTGCCATATCTGTGGTCATATCATAACCCCAGAGCCAGTTGTGCTCAGTAATATCCATGAAAGAAGGCTTTGACACCTCTTCCCTGGTTGCGGGAGTATAGTTGGCAGCTGCTGTCTGAGCATCATCATAGGCCTTCTGCCATTCACCCATTGCGAGATAGGCACGTGCGCGAAGACCATGTGCCACATCTTTGTTTACATACATTTTGGTCTTACGACTGTAGCCGGCCAAGTTGTTGATGGCATAGTCAAGGTCCTCGATAATCACTGCGTAAACCTCCTTAACGGTTGCACGGGGATTATTGGCAAAATCCTCGGTATCCGGAGAAAGGATGGGAACGCAGGGCTGATCACCTGCAATCTGATAGTTGAACTGGAATGCAGGAGCGAGGGTCATATATGCATAAGCGCGGAGTGCCCTTGCCTGAGCAAGCATATAAATGAGTTCCTGAGATTCGGTTTCACCCACACTCTTCATGAATGTGTTGGAATCGGAAATCATGTTATAGGGAGTACGATAACGTATGGCAGGGTTACGGTAGTTTGCGTTACGTGAAGAGAGCTCACCGCAGACACCGAACCAGTTGTAGTTGTTATCGGGAATCAGTGCATCGGGGCCTTCAAGATCGTTACAGAAATTGATCATCAGAAAACCCCAGTCATCCGGAGTGGAATACATCTTGGCAGGTTTGCCTATATCTGAGAACAGACCGGAAAACGCTGCCTGAGCACGCTCAGGAGCAATTGCGTTTGTCTCCTGGAGCTGCGACTCCAACAAAGTACCACTCTCAGGGAGTACATTGTCCATGTCGGCACAAGCTGTAAATGTGAGTCCGACCGCCAATGATATGAGTAATAATAATTTATTTATTTTCATTTTAATTCCTTGTTAGATTTAAAAATTAGAATGTAAGAGTGATACCGCCGGTTATGGTACGCATAGCTGAGTAATAGCTGGTACCGATACCGGAGCCTGAAGTGTAAGAGCCTAGACCCATGCTGAAGCGAGGGTCAATGCCCTTGCGTGCACAAAATACTCCAAGATTCTCACCTGCAATGTAAACGCGAAGGCCTGCAACCTTAATCTTGTTAAGAAGGCTCTTAGGGAATGTGTAACCCAGAGTCACGTTGTTGAGGCTGATGTAGTTCGAGGAAATGAGGAAACGGTCAACCGCACTCTGGGCAACCTGAGTGTCACCATCCATACGGGGAACGTCCGTATTGGGATTCTCAGGAGTCCATGCCTTGAGAGCATCTTTGTGCCAAGCACTTCCTGCAGACTTTTGTGTCCACATCAGAGATTGATAACCGCCATCATAGAACTTACCGCCGAGCTGGAATGAAGCCTGTGCGG
>JAGONS010000076.1 GCA_017992915.1 Bacteroidales bacterium
GCCGTGGGTACCCATCCCGACTCAGTTGGAGGGAAAAGGTGAAGCGCATTTGTGTAGAGAGCACGCGCCATATTGGCTTTGTCTATATTGGTGCCATCAGCCTTTGTGATGGCTATAAGGTCTGCCATTTCCATGATCCCCCTTTTGATCCCCTGAAGTTCATCTCCGGCTCCTGAGAGCATCAGAAGCAAAAAGAAATCGCTCATCGAATGCACCGCAGTTTCGCTCTGCCCTACTCCAACCGTCTCTATGAATATTACATCGAAGCCGGCTGCCTCACAAAGTAAAATTGTCTCACGGGTTTTTCGGGCCACTCCTCCAAGCGAACCTGCGCTTGGGCTGGGACGAATAAAGGCATGGGGATCGTTGCAGAGAGTCTCCATTCTGGTCTTATCACCGAGGATACTTCCTTTGCTACGCTCGGAACTAGGGTCTATCGCCAGCACGGCGAGTTTGTAGCCTTTTGAGGTGAGGAAAGAACCGAAAGCTTCAATAAAGGTACTTTTACCCGCTCCGGGGACTCCGGTGATACCGATTCTCAACGACTGCAGCTGTGTTGAAATAATCTGACAGCGCTCTATTATTTTCCTGGCCAGCTCACGGTGCTCTGCCAGGGAACTCTCTATAAGAGTGATCGCCTGACTCAATATCGTGGTGTCTCCGGCAGTAATGCCTTCCATATATTGATCCACAGAGAGCAAAGAGGGTTTCTTTCTGTAAAATGACTTGACGTAGGGGTTGATGATGGGAGGTTGTTCCACTCCCTTATTTACGACAAGTGCGGTATCTTCGTTATTATAATCTGCAAAAAAGTCTCCTTTAGGTTTGGTCTTCATATCGTTTTCGGTTTACAGAGCTATTTTGAGGCTATTTGATGGTACCTGTTATGAAAAGGTTGACCATCGGTTTAGAGGGCGAATTGGTGATCAAAGTGAGAATATTAATCATATCTCCGGAGTGCTCTCTTGTATCAAATCTGAGTTTAAGAGTAGCGCTTCCGCCCGCTTTGATTCGCAGCGGTGTAGGAGCAATTTGGCTTAAACCGCTCTTCTCACTCTCCACCTTGTGTATTAGAAGTTCACTTTTACCTTTATTTTTGATTTTATAGGAAATTTCAAGTACCGTTCCTTTGACGGCTGTTCCAAAATCGTAATAGGACTTATCTATAATTGGGACAGGAGCATTTTTGACCTGTTTAGGGTCCAGATTACGGAAATTATCCACTATTACAGCGCTTACCGTAAATTGTTCCTGCTGCTTTTTACCATTGAGGACGAACCTGCCGGTAAAGGTTTGTTTGCCCCACTCCTGACACATCATAAGTGTGGGATCAACAGTGTAGGTTAATTTGGCCATACTCTTGGGCGGTATGGGATTAGGATATACCGTGAGCAGAAGTCCTCGGGTAACCTCTATGGTTTCAACCTTGAGGGGAGATTTGGAGAGGTTGGCAATATCGATGTCGTCCTGCTTAAGTATGCCCTGCTCTATGTTACGGAGTGAGACCAGAGTTTTATTGATGCCCATCTGTCCGATTTTGCCGTAGAAGAGCTCGTCCACGTTTTTCTCTTTTTCATGAGCGACACCACGGACTCTTAGGATTACCGGACGGTTTACGCCGGAAACATAAAGCGTAAGGGTCTTGTCAAAGGGATAGGGTCCCTGGTCATTATTGAAAACTACCTCAACCTTACCCTTTTCGCCCGGTTGTATCGGAGAGCGGGTCCATTGGGGTGTGGTGCATCCGCAAGATGAAATTATATTGTGAACCACAATCGGCGAATCGCTGATATTCGTGAATGTGAAAGTGCATTTCACCGCTCCGTCCGAAATGATAATATCCCCGAAATCGTGTATTTTCTTATCGAAACTAATAACCTTGCTCTCATCGAGCATTACCTGCGAATTCTGGGCAACCATCTGAAAAACAAAGGTTTGACATAGAATCGCAATCATTATGACCACCAGTTTCTTCATTTTTTTTAATTTTTGGCAAAGATAATAAATATAGTTTGCTATTTTTGTTAATTAATTGCATAAATCGAACCAAACTAACATAATCTTATACAACAATGAAGAGAATCATCTATCTGCTTCTAGCAACCCTATTTGTTGTTACCTCCTGCAACAAATATTCTTATGAGTCAGTGCCCGGTGACCCACTCGAGGCACGAATCTACACACTTGACAACGGACTCAAGGTCTATATGGTCGTCAACAAGGATGAACCCCGCGTAAATGCCCACGTGGCCATACGTGTGGGCAGCAAGAACGACCCCGTTGAGACCACGGGTCTGGCCCACTACTTCGAGCACCTGATGTTCAAGGGCACTGAGAAGTTCGGTACTCAGAATTACGAAGAGGAGAAGGTACTCCTCGACCGTATAGAAGAACTCTTCGAGATTTATCGTGTAACCACAGATGAAGAGGAGCGCACAGCCATCTATAAAGAGATTGATTCCATCTCCTACGAAGCTTCGAAGATTGCCATTCCCAATGAATATGACAAACTAATGGCAAGCATTGGAGCCCGCGGCACAAATGCCTACACAGGCAACGATGTTACCTGCTATGTGGAAAACATTCCTTCAAATCAGATTGACAACTGGGCAAGGATTCAGGCTGACAGGTTTGCCAACTGTGTGGTCCGCGGATTCCACACCGAGCTTGAGACCATTTACGAAGAGTACAATATGTACGCATCGATGGATAGCGAAAAACAGTTTGAAGCCATGTTTGCCGAATTGTTCAAAAAACACACCTACGGC